>NZ_NHSG01000373.1:0-23345 GCF_020024005.1 Streptomyces purpurogeneiscleroticus | reverse complement strand
CTCCGCCGCGGCCTTCCGCTCCTCCGCCGCCACCGCCAGCTCCCGCAGCCGCTCCAGCCGCTCCCGCGACACCTCGTCCTGCGGCGAGTACACCGTCACCCGGATGCCCTCCCGCGCGCCGACGTACATCGGGGTGTTGGCCACCCGCACCAGCCCGACCTCCGGGCTCTCGAAGGTCTTGGTCTTCGCCCGGGCGCACAGCACCTCGTGCCGGTCCCAGAGCTCCCGGAACTCCGGCGAGGCCCGCTGCAGCCGCTTGAGCAGCGCCTTCCAGGCGGGCTCCGCGACATGCTCGGCCATCGCGGCGCGGAAGCGGGCCGTCATCTGGCTCAGCGTCTTCTCGAGATCGGGCACGGCCGCCCGCCACTCGGGGTGCGTGAAGGTGAGCCACAGGCAGTTGCGGTCCTGCGGCTCCAGCGCGTCGAGGTCGGTCAGCAGCCGCCCGTACGTGCGGTTGTACGCGAGGATGTCGTACCGCCGGTTCTGCACGCACGCCGGGAACGGCTCCAGCTGCGCCAGCACCTGCCGCAGCTCCGGCGAGACCACCGCGCACTCGCCGCCGGGCGCCGGGTCGACCGCGTCGGCGAGCGCGAAGAGGTGCGCGCGCTCGCTGGCGTCGAAGAGCAGCGCCCGTGCCACCGCGTCCAGCACCTGCGCCGAGACATGGATGTCCCGGGCCTGTTCGAGCCAGGTGTACCAAGTGACCCCGACCGCGGCGAGCTGGGCGACCTCCTCGCGGCGCAGCCCGGGGGTGCGCCGCCGCGGACCGCGCGGCAGGCCGACCCGCTCGGGCGGGATGCGTTCGCGGCGGCTGCGCAGGAACGCGGCCAGCTCGTGCCTGCGGACCCGGGCGGCGTCGCGGGCGGGCCCGGGGAGGGTGGTGACGGTCATGCGTCCAGGGTGGCGCACCGCCGAGCCGGTTGCCAGGTAGTGCCGGTACCAGGATCAGCACACTCTGGTACCCGGCTGGGCGCTGCCGGATCGTCGCAGTGTGAGCACCACGACGACACCTCAGACCACTCCGGGGACTCCCTCTCCCGCGACGCCGGCCGCCGGCCGCGACGGGGCCGTCCCCGCCGCCCATCTGACCGCACTCGGCCTGGCCACCCTCCTCCTGGGCGCCGCGCTGCCCATCACCGACTTCTTCATCGTGAACGTCGCGCTGCCCTCCATCGAACGCGATCTGCGGGCCGGGCCCGCCGTGCTGGAGATGGTCGCGGCGGCGTACGCCATGGCGTACGCCGTGCTGCTCGTCCTCGGCGGCCGGCTCGGCGACACGTACGGCAGGCGACGGCTCTTCCTGTGGGGCGCGGCCGCGTTCGGCCTGACCTCGCTGGCCTGCGGCCTGGCGCCGGACGCCTGGACGCTGGTGGCGGCGCGGGCCGCGCAGGGCGCGGCGTCCGCGGTGATGCTGCCGCAGGTGCTGGCCACCATCCACGCCACCACGTCCGGCGAGCGGCGCGGCCGGGCGCTCGGCCTGTACGGCGCGATGGGCGGCGCCGCCGGAGTGGCCGGGCAGCTGCTCGGCGGGCTGCTGGTCTCCGCCGACCTGCTGGGCACCGGCTGGCGCGCGATCTTCCTGGTGAACGTGCCGGTGGTGGCGGCCATCCTGCTGCTGGGCCGGTTCTCGGTACCGGACAGCCGGGCGGCGCGCCCGTCCCACGGCGACCGGGCCGGCACCGTCCTCTTCGCGCTCGCCCTGGTCGCACTGCTGCTGCCCCTGACCGAGGGCCGGGCGGCCGGCGGCCCGCTGTGGTCGTGGCTGCTGCTGGCTGCCGCACCCCTGCTGGCCTGGGCGTTCTACGTGGTCGAGCGGCGGGCCGAGCGCAGCGGCGGCGCCCCGCTGCTGCCGCCGTCCCTGCTGCGCGAGCCGGGGGTGCGGCGCGGGCTGGCGGTCGCCGTGCCGCTGTTCGCCGGGTTCGGCGGCTTCATGTTCGTGCTGGCGGTCTCGCTCCAGCAGGGGCTGGGGCTGTCGCCCGTGGTGGCGGGCGCCGCGGTGGTGCCGATGAGCGTGACGTACCTGTTCACGTCCATGTGGGGTCCCCGGCTGGCACCCCGGCTGGGCAGCCGGGTGCTGACGGCCGGCGCGGTGCTGCACGCCGTGGGACTGGCCCTGCTCGCCGTAACCGTCCTCACCCGCTGGCCCGACCTGGACCCGGTCTCCCTGGCCCCCGCCATGGCCGTCATCGGCGCCGGCCAGGGCTTCCAGCTCCCGACGTACTTCCGGGTCATGCTGGCGTCCGTACCCCCGGAGCGGGCGGGCGCGGGCAGCGGCCTCTCGGTCACCGCCCAGCAGACCTGCCTGGCCCTCGGCGTGGCGGTGATCGGCTCGGTGTACCTGGCCCTGGTCCCGTCCACAGGCGTCCGCGACGCGCTCCTCACCGCGCTCGCCGTCCAGTTCGCCGGCCTGCTGGCCATGACGGCCCTGTCCCTGCGCCTGCCGCGCGCCCTGCACTGAAAACAAACAGTTCCCCGCGCCCCTTCAGGGGCGCGGGGAACTGCGCGCTCAGCCACAGCGGCTGTACAGCCGCTGCTCAGTCGTCAGCAGCCGAGGAGACGGCCACCCAGGTACGACTGGATCTGGTCCAGCGACACCCGCTCCTGCTTCATCGTGTCGCGCTCGCGCACGGTCACCGCGTTGTCGTCGAGGGTGTCGAAGTCGACCGTGACGCAGAACGGCGTGCCGATCTCGTCCTGGCGGCGGTAGCGGCGGCCGATCGCACCCGCGTCGTCGAAGTCGATGTTCCAGTTCTTGCGCAGGTCCGCCGCGAGGCCCTTGGCCTTCGGGGACAGCTGCGGGTTCCGGGACAACGGCAGGACGGCGACCTTGACCGGCGACAGGCGCGGGTCCAGGCGCAGAACGGTGCGCTTCTCCATCTTGCCCTTGGCGTTGGGCGCCTCGTCCTCGGTGAACGCGTCGAGCATGAAGGCGAGCATCGCGCGGCCGACACCGGCCGCGGGCTCGATGACGTACGGGACGTACCGCTCGCCGGCCTCCTGGTCGAAGTACGACAGGTCCTGGCCGGACGCCTTGGAGTGCGAGGAGAGGTCGTAGTCCGTGCGGTTCGCGACACCCTCCAGCTCGCCCCACTCCGAGCCGCCGAACTGGAAGCGGTACTCGATGTCAGCGGTGCGCTTGGAGTAGTGCGAGAGCTTCTCGGCGGGGTGCTCGTACCAGCGGATGTTCTCCTCGCGGATGCCGAGGTCGCGGTACCAGTTCCAGCGCTGCTCCATCCAGTACTCGTGCCACTGCTCGTCCTCGCCCGGCTTGACGAAGAACTCCATCTCCATCTGCTCGAACTCGCGGGTGCGGAAGATGAAGTTGCCCGGCGTGATCTCGTTGCGGAAGGACTTGCCCATCTGGGCGATGCCGAACGGGGGCTTCTTCCGGGAAGTCTGCTGGACCTGGGCGAAGTTGGTGAAGATGCCCTGGGCGGTCTCGGGGCGGAGGTACGCGACCGAGCCGGAGTCCTGGGTCGGGCCGAGGTGCGTGGAGAGCAGGCCGGAGAACTGCTTGGGCTCGGTGAAGCCGCCCTTGTTGCCGCAGTGCGGGCAGTTGATGTCGGCCATGCCGTTGGCGGGCAGGTGGCCGTGCTTGGCCTCGTACGCCTCTTCCAGGTGGTCCGCGCGGAACCGCTTGTGGCAGGAGGTGCACTCGGTCAGCGGGTCGGTGAAGGTCGCGACGTGACCGGACGCGACCCAGACCTCGGAAGCCAGGATGACGGACGAGTCGAGACCGACCACGTCGTCGCGGGAGGTGACCATGTTGCGCCACCACTGGCGCTTGATGTTCTCCTTGAGCTCGACTCCCAGCGGCCCGTAATCCCAGGCGGCTCGCTGGCCGCCGTAGATCTCGCTGCACGGGTATACGAAGCCACGGCGCTTGCTCAGGCTGACGATGGTGTCGATCTTGTCGGCGGCCACGGTGCTCTCTTCATTGCGACGACGAACGATGGATAGGAGCGGCGCCCTGCGCGGAGACGGGCGGGCGAATGGTTCAGGGTACCGGCGGCCGTACCCCCGGGATCAAATCGGTTCCGGGCCCTGTCCCCCTCTCACCTGGTTTGTTGACAATCGTTTCCAGCCCAGTTGAAAATGACTGTCATGAACGTACGCCGTCAGATATCCACCGCCGCCCTCGCCGGCTCCGCCGTCCTGGGCCTTCTCGCCGTCTCCGCCTGCTCCACCTCCGGTGCCGCGGACAAGGAGGACGGCAAGCTCGCCGTGACGGCGTCCTTCTACCCGATGCAGTTCCTCGCCGAGAAGATCGGCGGCAAGCACGTCTCGGTGACCAGCCTCACCGCCCCCGGCACCGAGCCGCACGACCTGGAGCTCAGCCCCAAGCAGACCGCCCAGCTCGGCGAGTCCGACGCGATCGTCTACCTCAAGGGCGTCCAGCCGGCCGTGGACGAGGCGATCAAGCAGTCCGGCGTGAAGAACGTCGCCGAGGCGAGCTCCTTCACCGAGCTGGAGAACCACGGCGCGGAGGTCGGCGAGCACGGCGGCCACGAAGAGCACGCGGGCGAGAGCAAGGAAGAGCACGCGGAGCACGCGGGCGAGAGCGAGGAAGAGCACGCGGAGCACGCGGGCGAGGAGTCCGCCCTCGACCCGCACATCTGGCTCGACCCCGTGAAGTACGCCGAGGCCGCCAAGGGCGTCGAGAAGACCCTGGCCGCCGCCGACCCCAAGCACAAGGCCGACTACAAGAAGAACGCCGACGCCCTGGTCGAGGAGCTGCACACGCTCGACAAGGACTTCAAGGACGGCCTGAAGAACCGGAAGAGCGACACCTTCATCACCTCCCACGCGGCCTTCGGCTACCTGGCCGAGCGCTACGGCCTCAAGCAGGAGGCCATCGGCGGCCTGGACCCGGAGAGCGGCGACGTCAGCGGCAGCCGCATCAAGGAGCTGCAGGCCCTCGCCAAGAAGAACGACGTCAACACCGTCTTCTTCGAGACGCTCGCAAGCCCGGACGTGGCCAAGACCCTGGCCAAGGACGTCGGCGCCAAGACCGATGTGCTCGACCCGCTCGAGGGCATCACCAAGAAGTCCCGCGGCGACGACTACACCTCGGTCATGGAGTCCAACCTCAAGGCGCTGCAGAAGGCTCTGGGCGCCAAGTGACCGTGCCCCACGCCAGGGAAGGAGCTGCCATGAGCGGTACGGACGAGGCCCCTGCCGTCGTCTCGCTGCGCGGTGCGAACGCCGCGCTGGGCGCCCGCCCCGTGCTGCGCG
Source organism: Streptomyces purpurogeneiscleroticus (assembly GCF_020024005.1). NCBI lineage: Bacteria > Bacillati > Actinomycetota > Actinomycetes > Kitasatosporales > Streptomycetaceae > Streptomyces > Streptomyces purpurogeneiscleroticus. Next base: position 18,110 of record NZ_NHSG01000373.1, on the reverse strand, counting down.
GCGTCGACCTGACCGTGCGGCGCGGCGAGGTCGTCGCACTGCTCGGCGCGAACGGCTCCGGCAAGTCCACGGCCGTGCGCGCGGTGGTCGGCCAGGTGCCGCTCAGCTCCGGCGAGCTGGAGCTGTTCGGTACGCCCGCGCGCCGCTTCAAGGACTGGGCGCGCATCGGGTACGTACCGCAGCGCACCACCGCGGCCGGCGGGGTGCCCGCCACGGTCCGCGAGGTCGTGGCGGCGGGCCGGCTGGCCCGTACGAAGCTGAAGTGGCCGGGCAAGGCGGACCGGGCGGCCGTGACGGCGGCCCTGGAGAAGGTCGGCATGGCCGACCGTGCCAAGGACTCGGTCGGCGCGCTCTCCGGCGGCCAGCACCAGCGCGTACTGATAGCCCGCGCGCTGGTCGCCGAGCCCGAACTGCTGATCATGGACGAGCCGATGGCCGGCGTGGACCTCGCCAGCCAGGAGGTACTGGCGCAGACGCTGCGCACGCAGGTCGAGGCCGGCGCCACGGTCCTGCTCGTGCTGCACGAGCTGGGCCCCCTGGAGCCGCTGATCGACCGTGCCGTGGTGCTGCGGGACGGCTGCGTCGTCCACGACGGGCCGCCCCCGGAGGCGGTGGGCCAGCACGCGCTGCCCGGCCACGATCACGTACACCCGCACGCGGACGCGGCCCACGAGCCCGTCCGGACAGGACTGCTGACCTGAGATGGACATCCTCACCTACGCCTTCATGCAGCGGGCGCTGATCGCCGCGGCCCTGGTCGGCATCACCGCGCCCGCCGTCGGCATCTATCTCGTGCAGCGCCGCCAGGCGATCATGGGCGACGGCATCGGGCACGTGGCGCTGACCGGTGTCGCGCTCGGCGTCCTGCTCAACACCTCGCCGGTGTGGATGGCCGTGCTGGTCGCCACCATCGGCGCGGTGATCATGGAGCTGGTCCGGTCGTACGGCAAGACCCGCGGCGACATCGCGCTCGCCATGCTCTTCTACGGCGGCATGGCCGGCGGCGTGATGATCATCAACCTCGCGCCCGGCGGCTCCACCGCGAACCTCACGAGCTACCTCTTCGGTTCCATCACCAGCGTCTCCCCCGAGGACGTCACGGTCACCGCGGTCCTGGCCGCCTTCGTGCTGGTGATCACGCTCGGGCTGCGCCGCCAGCTCTTCGCGATCTGCCAGGACGAGGAGTTCGCCCGCGTCACCGGCCTGCCCGTCCGCGTACTGAACCTCCTCCTCGCGGTCACCGCGGCCGTCACCGTCACGGTCGCCATGCGCGCCGTCGGCCTGCTGCTGGTCAGCGCGCTGCTGGTGGTGCCGGTCGCGGCCGCCCAGCAGGCCACCCGCGGCTTCGCCGCGACCCTCGCCATCGCGGTGGCGATCGGCGTGATCGTCACCCTCTCCGGTACGGCCGTGTCGTTCTACGTGGACGTGCCGCCGGGTGCGAGCATCGTGCTGCTGGCCATCGCGGTCTTCGCCGTCTTCTCGCTGATCGCCGCGCCACTGGCGAAAAAACGCGCGCGGTCGGCCGCCCGGGCCGACGAGGGGTGCACCCTGGAGGTGCCGGGAGCCGTACCGGGGGCGCGGAAGCCGGCGGACGACGTCAGCGTGAGCAAGCCCTGAGCGTACGGGTGTAAGCGTCCCACCCGGCCTCCGGTCATCACCTGGCACAATGGCCGGACGTTCCGCAGGGGGATGTTCTACGCCTAAGGGAGGCAACGGTGGCGACGAGCGCGGGATCTCCGGTGCGCGGCCGGTCGACGCGGCAGCGGGCCGCCGTGGCCGCGGCTCTCGACGAGGTCGATGAGTTCCGCAGCGCGCAGGAACTGCACGACATGCTCAAGCACCGGGGCGACTCGGTGGGGCTCACCACGGTCTACCGCACGCTCCAGTCGCTGGCCGACGCCGGCGAGGTGGACGTGCTCCGCACCAATGAGGGCGAGGCCGTCTACCGCCGGTGCAGCACCGACGACCACCATCACCACCTGGTCTGCCGCACCTGCGGCAAGGCCGTGGAGGTCGAGGGACCGGCGGTGGAGAAGTGGGCCGATCAGATCGCGGCGGAGCACGGCTTCCGTGACGTCGCGCACACGATCGAGATCTTCGGCACGTGCGGCGAGTGCGTGAAGGCCGCACAGGCGTCCTAGGACGCCGTAAGAGCAACGAAGGGCCCGGTGGGCCGCACAGGCGGCTCCCGGGCCCTTCTGCGTCCGCTCAGCCCTGCTGGGCGGGCGCTTCCTGCACCTCGTTCGGCTTGGCGCCCCCGAAGCGCCGGTCGCGCTGGGCGTACGCCATGCACGCGTCCCACAGGTTCCGCCGGTCGAAGTCCGGCCACAGCACGTCCTGGAAGACCATCTCGGCGTACGCGCTCTGCCAGATCAGGTAGTTCGACGTGCGCTGCTCACCGGAGGGCCGCAGGAACATGTCCACGTCCGGCATGTCCGGGTAGTACAGGTACTTCGCGAAGGTCTTCTCGCTCACCTTCGACGGGTCGAGGCGGCCCGCCTTCACGTCCTCGGCCAGCGCCTGCGCCGCGTCGGCGATCTCCGCGCGGCCGCCGTAGTTCATGCAGAAGTACAGCGTCAGCTTGTCGTTGTCCTTGGTCTGCTCCTGCGCGACCTGGAGCTCCTTGGCCACCGACTTCCACAGCTTGGGCATCCGCCCGACCCAGCGCACCCGGATACCGAGCGCGTCCAGCTGGTCACGCGTCTTGCGGATGAAGTCGCGGTTGAAGTTCATCAGGAAGCGCACCTCGTCGGGCGACCGCTTCCAGTTCTCGGTGGAGAAGGCGTACAGCGAGATGGCCTTCACGCCCATCTCGATCGCGCCCTGCAGCACGTCCAGCACCTGCTCGGCGCCGACCTTGTGCCCCTCGGTGCGCGGCAGCCCGCGCTCCTTCGCCCAGCGCCCGTTGCCGTCCATCACGATGGCCACGTGCTCGGGGACCAGCTCACCGGGGATCTTCGGCGGCCGTGCACCGGACGGGTGCGGCTCCGGCGCCTGGTACTCCCGCCGCGAACGGCCCAGAATCCCACGTCGTGCCATGCGTGCCACGTCTCCTAGCTCTTTGGGTGGTTACTTCGCTACGCGGCTATTTCTCCACGTAGCGGAGCGAGCGCAGTCCTCGCTCCAGGTGCCACTGCAGATACGCCGCGACCAGCCCGCTGCCCTCCCGGACGTGCCGGGCCTCGGCCGCGTCCGCCGTCTGCCAGTCCCCCGTCAGCAACGCGCTGAGCAGCGCGATCGACTCAGAGGAGGGTACGACGCTGCCGGGCACTCGGCACTCCCCGCATATGACTCCGCCCGCGCCGACCGAGAAGAACCGGTTCGGACCGGGCATTCCGCACCGCGCGCAGTTGTCGAAACTCGGTGCGTAGCCGTTCACGGCGAGCGAGCGCAGCAGAAAGGCGTCCAGGACGAGATGCGCGGCGTGCTCCCCGGAGGCGAGCGTCCGCAGCCCGCCCACCAGCAGCAGATACTGCTGCACCGCCGGCTCGCCCTCGTGGTCGGTGAACCGCTCCGCCGTCTCCAGCATCGCGGTCCCCGCGGTGTACCGGTCGTAGTCGCGGACGATGCCGCCACCGTACGCGGCGATCGTCTCGCTCTGCGTGCACAGCGGCAGCCCGCGCCCGACCAGCTCGTTGCCGCGCGCGAAGAACTGCACGTCCACGTGCGAGAACGGCTCCAGCCGCGCACCGAACTTCGACTTCGTGCGGCGGACGCCGCGGGCCACGGCCCGTACCCGGCCGTGGCCACGGGTCAGCAGCGTGATGATGCGGTCCGCCTCACCCAGCTTCTGGGTGCGCAGCACGACGCCGTCATCACGGAACAGACTCATGCGGCCATTGTCCCGTACGGCCGTGCCGTGCGGGGACGGTCCCCCGTTGCTCCCCGCCGGCCGGGGCCGCCGTCAGCCCACCTCGCCGCGGCTGCGGGCGTTCACGTACGCCGTGGCCGCGCTCAGCCGCTCACGCGCCGTCGCGGTCCGCACGGCCTCCGGCGCGCAGTCCCACTCCCGCCCGCCGCCCACGGGCCGCAGCTGCAGATACGGCCCCTCGCTCCCCATCACCATTCCGACCTTGCCCGTCCGCGTGTCCACGACGTACGAACCCACCGCGGCGCTCATCGTTCCTCGCTCGCCTTCCTCGCCTCGAATTCGGCATCGGCTCGCGGTCTTTCGCGCACTGCTTTTCGCCAACGACCGCATGCCCACTTTCCCGAAACGGACTTTGCCGCCGGGAGATTTTCGCCGTTCACGGCCTTGACACACACCTGCGGATCTAAAATCGACAGCGGCGTACGTGCGTCAAGTGCGCTGGGCGGCGCGGGTGTTGACGAAAAAGGGCGGCAATTTCGCCCGTCTGTGCGAGGAATTGATGACCGTTGCGCGCCGGCCCTAAGAAGGCGTGCGCGCGGCCGCGGCGAGGAGCCGGTCCGTGTCCGCCGCGTCCAGCGACAGCGCCGTGCCGACCGTCGTAAGAACCTCGCGCTCGGGACCCGTGTAGGGGCCGTCCGCCAGCGCGATACGCGCGCCCTGCAGCAGCAACGATTCGCGTCCCGCCGGTGCAAGGTGGGGCGCGAGCGGCTCCAGCGCTTCGTGGAGCTCTATCGCGAGCGCCGTGCCGCACGGGTCGAGGCCGTCGCGGCCGTCGTGGTACGTGCCGGGGAGCCGGCCCGTGTCCGCGGCGAGCGCGGCCAGCAAGGAGAGCAGCTGCTCCTCCGTGCACTCGGTGAAGCCGGAGGCCCGTACCGCCGCGACCGCCTGCTCGCGGACCGTGCGGGAAGCCGTGCCGCCCGCCGCCAGCAGCGCGAGCGTCACCGTGTGCACGGCGTCGCGGAGCATCGCCGAGAACCGGGTGGTGGTCGGGTGGTCCAGGGCGTCCAGGCCGAAGTGGCCGGTACAGGAGGAACATTCCAGGACGGGGCCCGCCGTGCCGCGCGGGAGGACGGGGACGCCGAGCAGCGTGAGCCGGCGCCTGCCCGCACGGCGGCGGTAGTTGCGGTCGCCACCGCACTCGGGGCAGAAGAACTCGCCGTCGGCGAGAGTGCGCCATGACGTGCGCACGCCCACCATGCCCAGCTTGTGCATCACGTCAGACCTCCGTAACTCCCCCACGCCTTAAGGGCGCGGGAGGGGCCCCCGTCGGCCACCCTGCCGCGCTGACGTGATGTTAGCCACATCGGAGACGCCGCGTCAGCATGTAGTACCGGACAATGCGGAAGGCCCCGCCCCTCTTTCTGAATGGGAGCGGGGCCTTGCGCGGGCGTCACGCGGAGGCGGTGAACCGGCCCGTGGGTACGTTCCCGTACCCGGCCAGCGGGTTTACCGACCTCGTCCGTCCGGGTGTCAGCGGCTCGCGCGGTTGACGGCGGAGACGACGGCCTTGAGCGAGGCGCGGACGATGTTCGCGTCGATGCCGACGCCCCACAGGACCTTGTCGCCGATGGCACATTCGATGTACGCGGCGGCCTGCGCCCCGGCGCCCTCGCTCATCGTGTGCTCGACGTAGTCCAGCAGCCGGACGTCGACGTCGATGGCGTGCAGCGCGTCGAAGAAGGCGGCCAGCGGGCCGTTGCCGGTACCGGTCAGCACCGTGTCCTGGCCGTCCACGACCGCCTCGACGGTCAGCGCGTCCGTGCCCTCGGTCGTCGTGGAGGTCTGCGCCTTGCGCAGCGAGATCCGGCCCCAGGCGTTGTCGGGGGTGGGCAGGTACTCGTCCTGGAAGGTGGACCAGATGGCCGCCGGGGTGACCTCGCCGCCCTCGGAGTCGGTCTTCTCCTGGATGGTCCGGGAGAACTCGATCTGCATCCGGCGCGGCAGTTCCAGCTTGTGGTCGTTCTTCAGGACGTACGCGATGCCGCCCTTGCCGGACTGCGAGTTGACCCGGATGACGGCCTCGTAGGAGCGGCCGACGTCCTTCGGGTCGATGGGCAGGTACGGGACCGCCCACTCGATGTCGTCCACGGTCTTGCCCCGGTCGGCCGCGTCGGCCTCCATGGCGTCGAAGCCCTTCTTGATGGCGTCCTGGTGGGAGCCGGAGAAGGCGGTGTAGACCAGGTCGCCCGCGTAGGGGTGGCGCGGGTGGATCTCCATCTGGTTGCAGTACTCGGAGGTCCGGCGGATCTCGTCGATCTGCGAGAAGTCGATCATCGGGTCGACGCCCTGGCTGAACAGGTTCATGCCCAGGGTCACCAGGTCGACGTTGCCGGTGCGCTCGCCCTGGCCGAACAGGCAGCCCTCGACGCGGTCGGCGCCGGCCATGACCGCCAGCTCGGCGGCGGCGACGGCGGTGCCGCGGTCGTTGTGCGGGTGGGTCGACAGGCAGACGTACTCACGGCGGGACAGCCTGCGCGACATCCACTCGAAGCGGTCCGCGTGGGTGGACGGCGTGGAGCGCTCGACCGTGGCGGGCAGGTTCAGGATGATCTCGCGGCCCTCCTCGGGCTGCCAGACGTCCATGACCGCCTCGCAGACCTCCAGGGCGAAGTCCAGCTCGGTGTCGGTGAAGATCTCGGGGCTGTACTGGTAGCCGAAGATCGTTTCGTCGCCCAGGATCTTCTCGGCGTACTCCATGACCAGCCGCGTGCCGTCCACGGCGATCTGCTTGACCTGTTCCTTGGAGCCGCGGAAGACGACCCGGCGGAAGGTGGGCGCCGTGGCGTTGTACAGGTGCACCGTCGCGCGGTGGGCGCCGCGCAGCGACTCGATGGTCTTCTCGATCAGCTCTTCGCGGGCCTGCGTCAGGACGGAGATCGTCACGTCCTCGGGGATCGCGCCCTCTTCGATGATCGAACGTACGAAGTTGAAGTCGGTCTCACCGGAGGAGGGGAAGCCGACCTCGATCTCCTTGTAGCCCATCTTGACCAGCAGGTCGAACATCTCGCGCTTGCGGGCGGGCGACATCGGGTCGATCAGCGCCTGGTTGCCGTCGCGCAGGTCGGTCGAGAGCCAGCGGGGCGCCTTCGTGATGCGCTTCTCGGGCCACGTACGGTCCGGAATGTCGACGGCCTCGTACTGGCCGTACTTGTGGATCGGCATCCCGGAGGGCTTCTGCGTCACGGTCGCGGCGGTGATGGGCGTGGGGCGACCGACGGAATTCGCGGGGTTCGACATGGTGCGTAGGGCTCCTCGATGGGGTCCGGTCAGGACGGCCGACGGGGCGGTAAACCGCAACACCGAACTCCGCGGGGAGGGGGTCGGCCTACGACTACAGGCCCTCGCCGCGGCAGCTAAGGAGAAGCAGCCCGAAACGCATGATGCTCTGCACCCTAGCGGAGACCTGTGTCATATGGATGTCCCGTATCAGTATGCGGGACCGGAGATCCCTTGTGACCGTTTGGCGAGCAAGCACACATTCGCGGGAATCTCCGCAGCGGGGAGTGACACGGCTCACACGCGGTGCCACGCTCGCCGCATGGACGCCACTTCCCGGAACTCCCGGAACCACAGTCATGCTGCCGGCCAGGTCTTCTGCGGAATCATCCCCCCGCATCTCCTGGACCACCTCTCCCGCGCGGAGAGCTCCACGATCTCCGGCCGGGCGCGCCGCACCCTGGAGCACGACGCCCTGCAGCGCACCCGCCGCCGTCTCCTGACCGTCCGCGGCTTCGCCGCGTCGGCCGAAGCCCGGGCCGGCAGCGACAAGCCACAGCGCACGATCTATGACGCGGAACACACCGAGACCCTGCCCGGCAAGAAAGTCCGCGGCGAGTCCGACCCGGCGGGCCAGGACTCCTCCGTCAACCGCGCCTTCGCAGGCCTCGGCCACACCTTCGAGCTGTACTTCAAGGCATACGGCCGGCGCTCCATCGACGGCGCGGGCCTGCCGCTGGACGCCACGGTCCACTACGGCAAGGAGTACGGCAACGCCTTCTGGGACGGCGAGCGGATGGTCTTCGGGGACGGCGACGGCGAGCTGTTCCTGGACTTCACCACCTCCGTGGACGTCATCGGGCACGAACTGACCCACGGCGTCACCCAGTACACCGCCAACCTGGAGTACTTCGGCCAGTCCGGCGCGCTGAACGAGTCCGTCTCGGACGTCTTCGGCTCGCTGATCAAGCAGTACTCGCTCCAGCAGAGCGCCGAGCAGGCGGACTGGCTGATCGGCGACGGGCTGCTCGGCCCGGACGTCGACAAGGGGACCGCGCTGCGCTCGATGAAGGCGCCCGGCACGGCGTACGACGACGACGTGCTCGGCAAGGACCCGCAGCCCGCCACGATGGACGGGTACGTGAACACCTCACAGGACAACGGCGGGGTGCACATCAACTCCGGCATCCCCAACCACGCCTTCTACCTCGCCGCGGTCGCCCTGGGCGGCAATGCCTGGGAGCGGGCCGGGCAGATCTGGTACGACGTGCTGACGAGCCGCGATCTCGCCAAGGACGCCCGGTTCGCGGACTTCGCGAGGCTCACGATCGACGCGGCCAAGGCCCGCTACGGCGACCAGGGCGAGGAACACCAGGCACTGCTGAAAGCCTGGTCCCAGGTGGGCGTCACCAACAAGCAGGGTTGAGAGACAGATCCTGACCCGCGGCGGTCATTGACCGCCGGCATGCCGAGGAGAAGGCTGCGGCCATGCGGATTCAGGTGAGGCGCACCGGCGGTTTCGCCGGCATCGAGAAGCACGCCGAGATCGACACCGCTGACCGGGCGGATGCCGCCCAGTGGAACGACCTGGTCGAGCGGGCGCTGGCCGACGGGCGGGACACCCCGCCCGTCGGGGTGCCGGACGGGTTCACGTACCAGATCACCGTCGACGGGCGGACCGTGTACTGCGCGGACCCCCGGCTGACCGAACACCAGCGCAAGCTGATCACTCGGGTACTGAAGGAAGGGGCGTAGCCCCGGGCGACGCGTGTCAGGGGCGCGGGTGGGCGGCTCCGCCCGCGCCCCTGGCACGTTACTGACGGGTCGGCGGCCACCCGTATGCGGAGCCGGCCGCGCCGCTCCCGGGCCCGGTGGCGCAGGATCGGAAGGTGATCTCCCAGCACCTGGACCGGTACGGCGTCGAGGACGCGCTGGCCGAGCCCGTCGTGCCGGTCGGGCGCGGCTGGACGGCGGCGCTGGTGGTGGCGAACGGGGCGATCTGGGTCGGCTGGTTCGGGCCGCTGCAGATCCTGCTGGCCCTCCAGGCCGCCGAGCTGGCTCCGGCGGGCACCTCGAAGGAGACCGTACTGGCGTGGGTGACCGGCTGCGGCGCGGCCGTCGCGCTGGTCGCCACGCCGCTCTTCGGCGCGGCCTCGGACCGTACGGCCTCCCGCTTCGGCCGCCGTGCTCCATGGATCGCGGGCGGCGTGCCGGCCGGCGCCGCCGCGCTCGCGCTGCTGGCCACGGCGGACGGCGTGCCGTCCCTGCTGCTGGGCTGGTGCCTGGTCCAGCTGGCGCTGAGCGCCGCATACGCCGCGCTGACCGCGTCGGTGCCGGACCGGGTGCCGCGGCGGCAGCGCGGGGCGGTCGGCGGCTGGCTGGGCGCGGCCCAGATCCTGGGCGTACTGGCGGGCACGGGCCTGGCGACCGCGGCCGGCGGCAGCGCGGCGGGCTATCTGGCCTGCGCCGCGTTCACGGTGCTCGGCACGCTCCCGTACGTCCTGCTCCACCGCGACCCGGTGCTGCCCGCCGGCCGGCGCCCGCCACTCGGCCTGCGCGCCTTCCTGACCGCCTTCTGGATCAGCCCGCGCCGCCATCCGGACCTGGCCTGGGCCTGGCTGACCCGCTTCCTGGTCAACCTCGGGAACTCGATCGCGCTGCTGTACCTGCTGTACTACCTGCGGGACGCGCTGCACCACCCCGACCCGGCGACCGGCGTGCTGATCCTCACCGCGGTGAACAGCACGCTGCTGCTGGCGACGGTCGTCGCCGCGGGCTGCTGGTCGGACCGCATCGGCCGCCGCAAGCCGTTCGTCCTGTGGGCCGGCGTCCTGATGGCGGCGGCCACCGCGGTGCTCGCCTGCTGGCAGAGCTGGCCCGGGGCGCTGGTGGCGGCGGGCACGCTGGGCGTCGGCTTCGGCGTCTTCATGTCCGTCGACTTCGCGCTGATGACGGACGTCCTCCCGGCCGCTGCCCACCGCGGCAAGGACCTCGGCGTCATCAACATCGCCAATTCCCTGCCCCAGGTCGCCGCCCCGGCCCTGGCTGCGCCGGTCGTCCGCCACCTGGGCGGCTACCCGGTGCTGTACCTCCTGGCCGCGGCCATCGCCCTCACGGGCGCGCTCTTCGTGCGCCGCATCCGGGGAGTGGACTAGGGAGGGCCAGGAGACGGGCTAGAAGCCCAGCTTGCGGAGCTGCTTGGGGTCCCGCTGCCAGTCCTTGGCGACCTTCACATGCAGGTCCAGGTAGACGGGCGTGCCGAGCAGCGCCTCGATGTGCTTCCGCGACTTCATCCCGACCTCCTTCAGGCGCTTGCCCTTGGGGCCGATGATGATGCCCTTCTGGCTGGGCCGCTCGATGTAGACGATCGCGTGCACGTCCAGGAGCGGCTTCTCAGCGGGCCGGTCCTCGCGCGGCAGCATCTCCTCCACCACGACCGCGATGGAGTGCGGCAGCTCGTCCCGTACGCCCTCCAGCGCCGCCTCGCGGATCAGCTCGGCGACCATGACCTGCTCGGGCTCGTCGGTGAGGTCGCCCTCCGGGTACAGCGGCGGGCTCTCGGGCAGCATCGGCACGAGCAGATCGGCCAGCAGCCCGACCTGGCTGTCGCCGACCGCCGACACCGGGATGATCTCGGCCCACTCGATGCCGAGCTCCTGCCCCAGCTTGTCGATGGCGATCAGCTGCTCGGCCAGCGTCTTGGAGTCCACAAGATCGCTCTTGGTCACGATGGCGACCTTCGGCGTCTTCTTGATCCCGGCCAGCTCACCCGCGATGAACCGGTCTCCCGGCCCGAGCTTCTGATCGGCGGGCAGACAGAAGCCGATCACGTCGACCTCGGCCCAGGTGGTCCGCACGACGTCGTTCAGCCGCTCGCCCAGCAGCGTGCGCGGCTTGTGCAGACCGGGGGTGTCCACCAGCACGAGCTGGGCGTCCGGGCGGTGCACGATGCCGCGGACGGTGTGCCGGGTGGTCTGCGGCCGGTTCGAGGTGATGGCCACCTTCGTACCGACGAGAGCGTTCGTCAGGGTGGACTTGCCCGCGTTCGGGCGGCCGACGAAGCACGCGAAGCCGGCGCGGTGCGGGGCGGAGGAGTCTGTACGAGCGCTCATGGCGCCCATTCTCCCCGATCGCGGGCATGACACCGACCACCGGCCCGGCCGGACCGGTGGGTCAGCGGTATCTCTGCGGTATCTCTGCGGTGCTGTGCGCTCAGCCGGCCTTGACGGTCTCGCGGAGGACACCGTCGGTCCCGGCGACCAGTACGGGGGTCTCCGCACCGCCCAGGTCACGGACGGCCGCACGGTCCGCGTCCGCCGCGGTCGCCGCCTCGGTGACCACGGCGGCGGCCTCCAGGGACTGCGCGCCGCTCGCGACGGCCATCGCCACGGCGGTCTGCAGGGCACTCAGCTTGAGGGAGTCGAGGGTCACGGTGCCCGCGACGTACGTCCGTCCGGTCTCGTCCCGCACGGCGGCGCCCTCGGCGACACCATTCCGGGCACGCGCCGAGCGGGCGAGCGTGATGATCTTGCGGTCTTCCGGGTCCATCGCTGCGGCTTCGCTCATACGGCCGAGGATATGCGCTCGCCACACCCGCACGTTCCCACGGGGGTCCCCCGACGGCCCGCTCGCCGCAGGCGCAACGGCGCGGCACCCAGCGGTGCCCCGCTAGCCCTCGTCGCTCCCGGCGCCCCCGGCGCCCTCCGTGCCGACCGGCTCCACCAGTACCGTGACGATCTTGTTCCGGCGCCCCGCCGGCGACTCCGCCGTCAGCCGCAGCGCCTTGAGGGCCGGGTCCACGGCGTCCTCGGAGAGGTCGACCTCCGCCTGCGCCCCCGCGATCGGCACCCGCCCCAGCCGCTTGGCCAGCAGCCCGCCGACCGTCTCCACGTCCTCGTCGTCCAGCTCCAGGCCGTACAGCTCGCCGAGATCGCCGATGTCGAGGCGGGCCGTGACCCGGTACCGGCCGTCGCCCAGCTCCTGCACGGGCGGCAGCTCGCGGTCGTACTCGTCGGTGATCTCGCCGACGATCTCTTCGAGGATGTCCTCGATGGTGACGATGCCGGCCGTGCCGCCGTACTCATCGATCACCACGGCCACGTGGTTGCGGTCCCGCTGCATCTCCCGCAGCAGATCACCCGCGTTCTTCGTGTCCGGCACGAACGCCGCGGGCCGCATCGCCGTCGAGACCAGCTCGGTCTCCGCGTCCCGGCTGATGTGCACCTTCCGGGCGAGGTCCTTCACGTACACCACACCCACCACATCGTCCTCGCTCTCCCCCGTCACGGGGATGCGCGAGAACCCGGAGCGCAGCGCGAGCGTGAGCGCCTGGCGGATGGTCTTGAAGCGCTCCACCGAGACCAGGTCGGTGCGCGGCACCATCACCTCGCGCACGAGCGTGTCACCGAGCTGGAAGACCGAGTGCACCATGCGGCGCTCCTCGTCCTCGATCAGCGACTCCTGCTCCGCGAGGTCGACCATCGCGCGCAGCTCGGCCTCGGACGCGAACGGCCCCTTGCGGAAGCCCTTGCCGGGCGTGAGGGCGTTGCCGAGGAGGATCAGCAGCTGCGGGACCGGGCCCATGATGCGGGCCAGCGGCAGCAGGACGTACGCCGCTGCCGTCGCCGTGTTCAGCGGGTGCTGCCGACCGATCGTCCGCGGCGAGACGCCCACCGCCACGTAGGAGACGAGCACCATCACCGCGATGGCGACGGTCAGCGCCTCCCAGGTCTCTGCAAACCGCTGGACGCACGCGTACGTGACGACGACGGCCGCGGCCATCTCGCAGCCGACCCGCACCAGCAGCGCGACGTTCAGATAGCGGGTGGGGTCGGCGGCGACGGCGGCGAGCTTGGCGCTGCCGCGCCGCCCCGACCGTACGGCCTCCTCGGCGCGGAAGCTGGTCGTGCGGGCGAGGCCCGTCTCCGCGCAGGCGGCGAGCCAGGCGACCACGACGAGGAGGACCGCGACGGCGATCAGCTGGACGGACACCGCGTCACCGGGTGGTGGGTGCCGGGGACGGGCCCTCGATGCCGCGCTCGGCCCGCCAGCCGTCGATGATCGCGGCCTGCAGGCCGAACATCTCGGCCTTCTCGTCCGGTTCCTCGTGGTCGTACCCGAGGAGGTGGAGGACGCCGTGGACGGTGAGCAGCTGCAGCTCCTCGTCCATGGAGTGCCCGGTCGGCGCCTCCTCGCCCTGCTTCGTGGCGACCTCGGGGCAGAGGACGATGTCGCCGAGGAGCCCCTGCGGGGGCTCCTCCTCGTCCTTGGCCGGCGGGCGCAGCTCGTCCATCGGGAAGGACATCACGTCGGTCGGGCCGGGGAGGTCCATCCACTGGATGTGGAGCTGCTCCATGGCGTCGGCGTCGACGACGATGACCGAGAGCTCGGACAGCGGGTGGATGCGCATCCGGGCGAGCGCGTAGCGGGCGACATCCAGGATCGCCTGCTCGTCGATGTCCGTACCGGACTCGTTGTTGACGTCGATTGCCATCGTTGTAGTGCTCAGTGCTTTCCGTTGCGGCTGCGGCTGTCGTGCTGGCCGGAGCGACCGTCGTTCTGGCCATTGCGGCTGTCGTACTTCTCGTACGCGTCGACGATACGGCCCACGAGCTTGTGCCGGACGACGTCAGTGCTGGTGAGGCGCGAGAAATGGACGTCGTCGACGCCCTCCAGGATCTCCTGCACCTGGCGCAGACCGCTCTTCGTACCGCCGGGCAGGTCGATCTGCGTCACATCACCCGTGATCACGATCTTCGAGTCGAAGCCGAGGCGGGTGAGGAACATCTTCATCTGCTCGGGGCTGGTGTTCTGCGCCTCGTCGAGAATGATGAACGCGTCGTTCAGCGTCCGGCCGCGCATGTACGCCAGCGGCGCGACCTCGATCGTCCCCGCGGCCATCAGGCGCGGGATGGAGTCGGGGTCGAGCATGTCGTGCAGTGCGTCGTAGAGCGGGCGCAGATACGGGTCGATCTTCTCGTAGAGCGTGCCGGGCAGGAAGCCCAGGCGCTCGCCCGCCTCGACCGCGGGCCGGGTCAGGATGATGCGGTTGACCTGCTTGGACTGCAGGGCCTGCACCGCCTTGGCCATGGCCAGGTAGGTCTTGCCCGTACCGGCGGGGCCGATGCCGAAGACGACCGTGTGCTGGTCGATGGCGTCGACGTACCGCTTCTGGTTCAGCGTCTTCGGGCGGATCGTGCGGCCCCGGTTGGAGAGGATGTTCTGCGTGAGGACCTCTGCGGGGGTCTCGCTCGTCCCGCCCTCGCCGTTCTCCGCCGAGCGCAGCATGGCGATCGAGCGTTCCACTGCGTCCTCCGTCATCGGCTGTCCGGTGCGGAGCACCAGCATCATCTCGTCGAACAGGCGCTGGATCAGCGCGACGTCCTCGGGATTTCCGACGGCGCTGACCTCATTGCCACGGACGTGGATGTCGGCCGCCGGGAAGGCGTTCTCGATCACGCGCAGCAACGCGTCCCCCGACCCCAGGACCGTGACCATGGGGTGCTTGGGCGGGACGGTGAACTGGGCGCGCGCCTGCTGATTAGTGGGTGTCTGCGTCATGGGCCGGCTCTGTGGCCTGCTGATCCCCATTTCTACGTAGCGATGCCTGCGGCTCTCCTGAGCACGTCCAGGGTACGACGCGCCACCGACATCAACGGAGAACTTTTCGAGGAGGGGAGGTGGAGGGGACGGTCCGGGCCCCGGGCTCGCCTACGGGGGCGAATCGAACGCTAGTGGCCCCCTTGCTCAGGGGTTACCCAAAGGGGGCCGCGCGCATCCCGCCGCGACCTACGGAGTCCCGGTCTTTCCGCGGCTTCCCGGGGCGGCTACCTCGCGCGGCGGAAGCCGATCGTGGGGAGGGCGCGGGCCAGCGGCCACTGGCGGTAGGCGGCCGGCAGTACGCCCTCCAGGAACGCGTACCGCTCCCGCAGCGGGAGCCCGCGGCCCGGTGCCGCGAGCCCTTCCGCCGACTCCGTGTGGTGGTCCCGTACGTGCTGCCACCAGGCGGCGATCTCCGACCAGCCGGGCGCGGACAGCGAGCCGCCGAACTCCTGCACCGACAGCGCCGCCGTCAGGCCCGCGAACGCCAGCCGGTCGGCCAGCGGCCAGCCCGCGAGCGTGCCCGTGACGAAGCCCGCCACGAAGACGTCGCCCGCGCCCGTGGGGTCCAGCGCCTCCACCGCGATCGCCGGGACCTCGGCGCTCTCGCCGGTACGCGCGTCCACCGCGCACGCGCCCCGCGCGCCCATGGTGACCACGGCGACCGGCACCAGGTCGGCGAGCTTGCGGGCGGCGGCCTGCGGCGAGTCCGTACGCGTGTACCGCATCGCCTCCTCGGCGTTCGGCAGGAACGCCTCGCAGTGCTCGAGGTCGGCGAGGTCGGCCGGGTCCCAGCGCCCGGTGTCGTCCCAGCCCACGTCCGCGAAGATCCGGGCGCCACGGCCGGCCGCGCAGCCCAGCCAGCCCTCCCGCCGCCCCGGCACCAGCGAGGCGACGCAGGCGCGCGAGGCGGGCGGGCACCCCGGCGCGTGCGCCCCGTCGAAGGCGGACTCCGGCGGCGGCGCCTCGTGCCCGTGCGACACCATCGTGCGCTCGCCCTCGTACGCCATGGAGACGGTCACCGGCGAGTGCCACCCGGGCACCTTCCGCGACATCGACAGGTCGATGCCCTCCCCCTGGCGCAGCGCGTCCCAGCAGTACTCGCCGTACATGTCGTCCCCGAAGGCCGCCGCCAGCGAGGTGTGCAGCCCCAGCCGGGCCAGCGCGGTCGCCATGTTGGCGACGCCCCCGGGGCTCGACCCCATGCCGCGCGCCCAGGACTCGGTGCCGCGGACCGGCGCCGAGTCCAGCCCGGTGAAGATGATGTCGAGGAAGACCGTGCCGGTGAGATAGACGTCCGTGGCCGGGTCCCGCGGCCCCCGAAGGGCGGCGAGCGGATCGAGCACCGCCGGCGTGGGACTCGTGGGGGCGAACTGTTCTCCGCTGTGAGCGCTCACCTTGCCTGCCCCTTTCGTCCGTGCACGTCACGCCAGTGTGCCGGATCAGGGGTGGTCATGGCTGCGAGCGGGGCGGCTTCCCGCGCACCTTCGTGCGGTACGTTCCGGCCCATGAGGCTCACGATTCTCGGTGGTGGCGGCTTCCGGGTGCCGCTGGTCCACCGCGCGTTGCTCGACGACCCCGCGCGCGCCGTGACGGAGGTGACGCTGTACGACACCGATCCGGACCGGCTGCGGGTCATCGCGGCCGTACTGGAGCGGCAGGCGGCGGGCCGGGAGCGGCCGGTACGGGTGCGGCTCGCGACGGACCTCGACGACGCCCTGCGCGGCGCGGACTTCGTGTTCTCCGCTATCCGGGTCGGCGGCACCGCGGGGCGCGTCGCGGACGAGCGCGTGCCGCTGGCCGAGGGCGTGCTCGGCCAGGAGACGGTGGGCGCGGGCGGCGTGCTCTACGGGCTGCGCACCATCCCCGTGGCGCTGCACATCGCCGAGCGGGCCGCGGCGCTGGCCCCGGACGCCTGGGTCATCAACTTCACCAACCCGGCCGGGATGGTCACCGAGGCGATGGCGGAGGTGCTGGGCGAGCGGGTGATCGGCATCTGTGACTCGCCGGTGGGCCTGGTGCGCCGGGCCGCGCGGGCGGCCGGCGCCGACCCGGACGCGGTGACGTACGACTACGTGGGCCTGAACCACCTCGGGTGGCTCCGGTCGCTGTCCTACGAGGGCCGCGACCTGCTCCCGGGACTGCTCGCCGACCCGGAGGCGCTCGCGTCCTTCGAGGAGGGCAGGCTTTTCGGCGCGGACTGGCTGCACGCTCTCGGGGCGCTGCCCAACGAGTACCTGCATTACTACTACTTCCGCCGCGAGACGCTCGCCTCCGTACAGGAGGCGGACGAGACCCGCGGTGCCTTCCTCGACCGGCAGCAGGGCGGCTTCTTCGAGGCGGCGGGCCGGCGCCCGGAGGACGCGTACGCGCTGTGGGAGCGCACGCGCCTGGAGCGCGAGGAGACGTACATGGCGGAGAGCCGGGAGGCGAGCGGCGGCTGGCAGCGCGACAGCTGCGACCTGGAGGGCGGTGGGTACGACCGGGTGGCGCTGGCCCTGATGCACGCGATCGCGGGCGACCGGCGGGCCCGGCTGATCCTGAATGTGCGCAACGGTACGACCGTTCCGGCGCTCGCCCCCGAGGCCATCATCGAGACGGTGTGCGAGGTGGGCGCGGACGGCGCCCGGCCGCTGCCGTGCGCCCCGCTCCGCAACGACCAACTGGGGCTGATGCTCCAGCTGAAGGCCGTGGAACGGGCGACGGTGGAGGCCGCCGTCTTCAAGGAGCGCGACGCGGCCCTACGGGCGCTCGCGCTGCACCCTCTGGTGGACTCACCGGCGGTGGCCGCCCGCATCCTGGAGCGGGCGGCGGAAGCCGGGCTCAGCGGCTGACGGACTCCGCAAGGGCGGCGAGGCGGCGCTGTACGTCGTCGCGGGCGCCGCTCCTGCCGGGCACCCGGCTCCGGAGGTTCGCCAGCTCCTCGCCCAGCTTCCGGGCCTCCTCGCCGTCGCCGACCTGGTGCCAGCAGTGGTGGGCACGGTCGACGGCGGCGGTGACCTCGGGGTGCGTCTCGCTCTGCCCGCCGGCCAGCCGGACGTGCGCGGACCGCATCCACAGCCCGCTCGCCCGCACCGGCTCGTCGGCCTGCCGGGCCAGCTCCGCCTGTACCTCGATCCAGTGCACCGCCTCGGGCGACACCGGCCCGTGGCTCCGCAGGGCGGCCTGCTCCCAGGCCGCGGCCATCGCGGCGGCCTCCCCGTGCCGCCCGGCCGCGGCCGCGGCGAACACGGCGTGGTGCGGGTCGACGGCAGGCGCCGCACCGGGCACCGGGGGTATGGCGGCCACCACGGGAATCGGCGGCTGGGTGGGCTGTGCGGGCTGCGTGGGCTGCGTGGGCTGCGTGGGCTGCGCCGGCACGGGAGCGGACGCGGGTTCAGGAGCGGGCGCGGGCTCGGGCGTGGAACCCGGGGCGGGAGCGGGC
>NZ_NHSG01000372.1:0-4465 GCF_020024005.1 Streptomyces purpurogeneiscleroticus | reverse complement strand
GGGGAAGGGGGGTGGTGTCGTTCTTCATACGGGAGAGCATTCCCCCGCAGGACGGTGGTACCTACGCGAAGGGCCCCCGCCCGGCATCAGAACCGGACAGAGGCCCATACCCACGAGTACGGCAACCATCAATTGAGGAACCCGTACGGCGGGTGACCACCTCCGCGAGAGCGGCGGCGGTTTAGCCGCTCAGAAACGCCGCGTGATGAGCGCGCGCTTCACTTCCTGGATCGCCTTCGTGACCTCGATACCGCGCGGGCAGGCGTCCGTGCAGTTGAAGGTCGTACGGCAGCGCCAGACGCCGTCCTTGTCGTTCAGGATCTCCAGGCGCTGCTCGCCCGCCTCGTCACGCGAGTCGAAGATGAAGCGGTGCGCGTTGACGATCGCCGCCGGGCCGAAGTACTGGCCGTCGTTCCAGAACACCGGGCACGAGGTCGTGCACGCGGCACACAGGATGCACTTGGTGGTGTCGTCGAAGCGCTCGCGGTCCTCGGCGGTCTGCAGACGCTCGCGCGTCGGCTCGTTGGTGTCCTTCGTGATCAGGAAGGGCATCACGTCGCGGTACGCCTGGAAGAACGGTTCCATGTCCACGACCAGGTCCTTCAGGACCGTCAGGCCCTTGATGGCCTCGACTGTGATCGGCTTCTCAGGGTTGATGTCCTTGATCAGCGTCTTGCAGGCCAGCCGGTTCTTGCCGTTGATCCGCATGGCGTCGGAGCCGCAGATGCCGTGCGCGCAGGACCGGCGGAAGGTCAGGGTGCCGTCCTGCTCCCACTTGATCTTGTGCAGCCCGTCGAGCACGCGCTCCTTCGGGTCCAGCTCCAGCTGGAAGTCCTGCCACTTCGCCTCGTCCGAGACCTCCGGGTTGAACCGGCGGATGCGGAAGGTGACGGTGATCTTCTGGGCAGCGGTGCTCTCGGCCGCGTCCAGCGCGTCCGAGTGCTTCTCAAGCGTGGGGGTGCTCATCAGTACTTACGCTCCATCGGCTGGTAGCGGGTCTGGACGACCGGCTTGTAGTCGAGGCGGATCGACTCCTTGCCGTCTGCGCCGACCTCGCGGTACGCCATGGTGTGCCGCATGAAGTTGACGTCGTCGCGGTTCGGGTAGTCCTCGCGGTAGTGACCACCGCGGGACTCCTTGCGGGCCAGCGCGGAGACCGCCATGACCTCGGCCAGGTCGAGCAGGTTGCCCAGCTCGATGGCCTCCAGCAGGTCGGTGTTGAAGCGCTTGCCCTTGTCCTGGACGGAGACGTTCAGGTAGCGCTCGCGCAGCTCGCCGATCTTCTCGACCGCAGTCTTGATCGTCTGCTCGGTGCGGAACACCATCACGTTGGCGTCCATGCACTCCTGCAGCTCGGTGCGGAGCTTGGTCACGCTCTCCGTACCGTTCGAGTCGCGCAGCCGCTCGACCTGCTCCTGGACCTGCTTCGCCGGGTCCTCGGGCAGCTCGACGAACTCGCTCTTGTGCGCGTACTCCGCGGCGGCGATGCCCGCGCGGCGGCCGAACACGTTGATGTCGAGCAGCGAGTTGGTGCCCAGGCGGTTGGCGCCGTGCACGGAGACGCAGGCGACCTCGCCGGCGGCGTACAGGCCCGGCACGACGGTGGTGTTGTCGGCCAGCACCTCGCCCTCGACGTTGGTCGGGATGCCGCCCATGGCGTAGTGCGCGGTCGGCTGGATCGGGATCGGGTCCGTGTAGGGCTCGATACCGAGGTAGGTCCGCGCGAACTCGGTGATGTCGGGCAGCTTGGCGTCCAGCTGCTCCGGCGGCAGGTGCGTGAGGTCGAGGTAGACGTGGTCGCCCTCGGGACCGCAGCCGCGGCCCTCGCGGATCTCCGTGTAGATGGAGCGCGAGACGACGTCACGCGAGGCGAGGTCCTTCATGACCGGCGCGTACTTCTCCATGAAGCGCTCGCCGTCCTTGTTGCGGAGGATGCCGCCCTCACCACGGGCGCCCTCCGTCAGCAGGATGCCCATCCGCCAGATGCCGGTCGGGTGGAACTGGAAGAACTCCATGTCCTCCAGCGGCAGCCCGCGGCGCCAGGCGGCGGCCTGGCCGTCACCGGTCAGGGTGTGCGCGTTGGAGGTCACCTTGAAGAACTTGCCGGTGCCGCCGGACGCGAAGATGATCGACTTCGCCTGGAAGACGTGGATCTCGCCGGTCGCCAGCTCGTAGGCGACGACACCGGCGGACTTCTTGACCCCGTCGACCTCGTTGAGCAGCAGGTCCAGGACGTAGAACTCGTTGAAGAACTCCACGCCCTCCTTGACGCAGTTCTGGTACAGCGTCTGGAGGATCATGTGGCCGGTGCGGTCCGAGGCGTAGCAGGACCGGCGGACCGGGGCCTCACCGTGGTTACGGGAGTGACCGCCGAAGCGGCGCTGGTCGATCGTGCCGTTCGGGGTGCGGTTGAACGGCAGGCCCATCTTCTCGAGGTCCAGGACCGAGTCGATGGCCTCCTTCGCCAGGATCTCGGCGGCGTCCTGGTCGACCAGGTAGTCGCCACCCTTGATCGTGTCGAAGGTGTGCCACTCCCAGTTGTCCTCTTCGACGTTCGCGAGCGCCGCGGCCATGCCGCCCTGCGCCGCGCCGGTGTGGGAGCGGGTCGGGTAGAGCTTCGTCAGGACGGCGGTGCGGCTGCGCTTGGTCGACTCGATGGCCGCGCGCATACCGGCGCCACCCGCGCCGACGATGACGGTGTCGTACTTGTGGATCTTCATTGTTCCAGTCAGCCCCGGCGTTAGCGGATGTTCGGGTCGAAGGTGAAGATCACCAGCGTGCCCAGAAGGACGGTGAACACCGTGGCGGCGTACAGCAGCATCTTCAGCCAGAAGCGGGTGTTGTCCCGCTGCGCGTAGTCATTGATGACCGTACGCAGGCCGTTGGCGCCGTGCAGCATCGCCAGCCACAGCATGATCAGGTCCCATGCCTGCCAGAACGGCGAGGCCCAGCGACCGGCCACGAAGGCGAAGCCGATCTTGCTCACGCCGCCGTCCAGCACCAGCTGGACCAGCAGGTGGCCGAGGACCAGGACGACCAGCACGATGCCGGACAGCCGCATGAACAGCCAGCCGTACAGCTCGAAGTTGGTCCGGGTCGACCGCGGGGTCTTCTTGGTACGGGCGCGGGGCGGCTCGATGACGGGAGCCGGGTTGTCCACGTCGTACAGGGACACGGAGTCGTTCACAGGAGTCGTCTCAGCAGAGGACATCGCGCTTCATCAGCTCCCGAACAGCGTGCGCAGGGTGTGCTGCAGCACTGGGTAGAAGGCGCCGGCCATCAGGACGGCCCAGACGCCGACAACGGTCCACAGCAGCTGCTTCTGGTACTTCGTGCCCTTGGACCAGAAGTCCACGGCTACGACGCGCAGGCCGTTGAGCGCGTGGAAGAGGATGGCGGCCACGAGGCCGTACTCCATCACGTTGACGAGAGGCGTCTTGTACGTGGCGACGACGTCGTCGTATGCCTCCGGGGAGACACGAACGAGAGCGGTGTCGAGCACGTGCACGAACAGGAAGAAGAAAATGAGGACGCCGGTGACTCGATGAGCCACCCAGGACCACATACCTTCCCGGCCGCGATACAGCGTTCCAGCCGGCACGGAAAAACCCTCCGGGAGCGGGGACTGGGGCCTGCCGGCTTCACTGTCGGTCTGGCCCGGCCGGGTACGGTCCACCGGCCCTGGCCATCGTAGCGACGACTTGTCGGTTCCTCCCGCCGGGGTCCTCAGGTGTGATCAAACAAGCACGGACGGGCGATCGGACGGCCTAACGGACGAGGAGAAAAGGGAGGATCACGGACTTTCAGCCGCAAGGTGGGCGAGGCGCCCCCGCGCGATCCGGCGCAGCTCCTCGGCGGCGACCGCGCGCTCCTCGTCCTGCTCGTGCCCCAGCCGGTCCCTGATCCCGCTCAGCACCCGGTCCAGCAGCTCGTCCTCGCGCAGCCCGTCCAGGCAGATCACGAAGGCGTGCCGGAAGCGGCGCTCGTACTCGGCGTGGGCGGCGCGCAGCGCGGTGTGCGCCGCGAGGGTGCCGCGGCCGCGGGCGCCCGCGAGCGGCTGCGGGGAGAGGGACTCCTCGGCGAGCGCCTCGGTGAGATCGCCCGGACTGAGGTCGTAGCTGGCCTCGTCGGCGGCGGCCAGCAGCGCTTCCAGGTCGGGGTACGGGCGGTGCGCGGCGATCCGGCGGGCCCAGCGGCGGCTGCCGCAGCAGGCGAGCAGCGCTCCCTCGGCGGCGCCGGCGGTGGCCGAATTGAATCGGTCGAGTCCGGACGCGCCGTCGGGCAGCGTCCACCGCGGCCGGCACGTCTGCGAAGGTATGCCGGAGCGGGGAACGTGCAGCGTGGTCGGCGGGGCGGCCGGGGGCTCGCTGGTCAGCGTGATCTCCTCGGGCAGCAGGGGACTGCGCGCGCGGGGCGCGGGACCGGGACGACTCCGTCGGGGGCAGGCGAGGGCCCCGGGGAAGGA
>NZ_NHSG01000371.1:0-58781 GCF_020024005.1 Streptomyces purpurogeneiscleroticus | reverse complement strand
GCCTGAAGCGCGTGCTCCGGCACGGGCGTTGACCTTGCCCTTGGGGGAGGCCCCAGCCTCGGTCCCGGAAGGCGAGCCGGGGACGGGGAGAGGGGTAACGCGTGGCGGAGGACGGTCTGCTGACGATCGGTGCGTTCGCCCGCGCCTCGCGGCTGTCACCCAAGGCGCTGCGGCTCTACGACGACCTGGGCCTGCTGCGCCCGGCCCGCGTCGACCCGTGCAACGGCTACCGCTTCTACGCCCGGGACCAGCTCGAACGGGCCCGCCTGGTGGCGTGGCTGCGCCGCCTGGGCATGCCGCTGTCCCGTATCCGGACGGTGTGCGACCTGCCCCCGGCCGAGGCCGCCGCGGAGATCGCGGCGTACTGGGCCGGGGTCGAGGCCGACACCGCCGCCCGCCGGGACCTGGCCGCCTTCCTCATCGACCAGCTGCGAGGAAAGGACACGGCCATGACCCACGAGACGATCACCGGCATCCGGTACGCCGCCCTGTCGGACACCGGCCTGGTGCGCGAGGGCAACCAGGACACGGCATACGCGGACAGCCGCCTGCTCGCGGTCGCCGACGGCTTCGGCGCGGACGGGGCCGCCGCCGGCACCGCCGCGATCGAGGCCCTGCGCACCCTGGAGAACACCCCGGCCCCGCTCCCCGGCGACATCCTCAACACCCTCAGCGAGGCGGTGGGGCGCGCGAACCGTGCCGTGGCGGAGCGGAGCACCGGCGAGGACAGCGGCACCACCCTCACCGCGATGCTGTGGTCCGGCTCCCGGCTGGCACTCGTGCACGTCGGCGACTCCCGCGCCTACCTCCTGCGCGACGGCGGCTTCTTCCGCATCACGCACGACCACACCCTCGTCCAGTCCCTCGTCGACGAGGGCCGGATCACCCCCGAGGAGGCGTCCGCGCACCCGCAGCGGTCGCTGCTGCTGCGGGCGCTGGACGGCCGGGACGGCGACGCCTCCGTACCGGACGTGAAGTTGCACGACGCCCGTCCCGGCGACCGCTATCTGCTCTGCTCCGACGGCCTGTACGGCGTGGTCACGGACGCGGAACTGCGCCGCGTACTGGCCACGTGCGGCACCCCGGAGGAGGCGGTGCGCGACCTGATCGCGCTCGCCCACGAGGCCGGCGCCCCGGACAACGTCAGCTGCGTTGTCGCGGACACGGTCTCGGCGACGGGTCGGCACACCGGCCCCTGAGAGCCTGAACCTTGGGGATCTGCGCCTCGAGGGTCTGCGCTTTGAGGGTCTGTGTTCTGAGCGCCTGTGTCTGCTGCCTCACCCCAGTCCCTTGAGCATCCCGTGCCAGTAGAACTGCGGCAGCCCGTACCGCTTGAGGAACCACATGTCCGTCCGCTCCTTCGTCGTGTCCAGGAAGGGCAGCGAGGGAGCGGGCTTGAGTTCGTAGTCGAACTCCGCCAGCAGCATCTTGTGGCGCGCGGTGACCAGCGGACAGGAGGTGTACCCGTCGTACCGGGCGCGGAGCGGGCGGTCGCGCAGCGTGTCCCGGAGGTTGGCGACCACCACCGGGGCCTGCTTGCGCACGGCCGCACCGGTCTTCGAGGTCGGCAGGTTCGCGACGTCCCCGAGCGCGAACACCTCGGGATGGTCCGGGTGTTGCAGCGTCGCCGGGTCGGCCTTCACGTACCCGAAGGGCGAGGCCGGGTCGGCCAGCGGCCCGCCGGCGATCCATTCCGGAGCGGCCTGCGGCGGCACCGCGTGCAACAGGTCATAGGAAATCGTCTCCTTGTCGCCCGTCGCATGGTTCACGATCACCGCCTCGCGGCTCGCCCCGTCGACGGACACCATCTCCGACCGCAGCCGTACCTCGATGCCGTACCGCCGGGCCACGTCCTCCAGCACCCGGCCGAACTCCGGCACCTTGAACATCGCCGTCTCGGGCAGCACGAGGACGACCCGGATGCGGTCCAGCACGCCGCGCTTGCGCCAGTGGTCGGCGGCCAGGTACGCGATCTTCTGCGGCGCGCCGCCGCACTTCACCGGTCCGGCCGGCATCGTGAACAGCGCGGTGCCGCTCTTCATGCGGCGGATCAGGTCCCAGGTGAGCGGGGCCAGTTCGGGAAGGTAGTTGCTGGTCACGCCGTCGTGGCCGAGGGCCTGTGCGAGGCCGGGCACGCCGTCGGGGTCCAGCCGCAGCCCCGGCGCGAGCACCAGCCGGTCGTACGCGACGGTCCGGCCGGACGCCGTGCCGACCGTGCGCGCGCCCGGATCGACGGACACGGCGGCCTCCCGGAGCCAGTGCACGCCGGGCGGCATGACCTCGGCCTCGGTGCGTAAGGACGCCCGCAGCGGCGCCTGGCCGCCGCCGACCAGCGTCCACAGCGGCTGGTACCAGTGCGTACCGGACGGCTCCAGCACCGCGACATCCGGCGCCCCGGCCCGCCGCAGCCGTGCGGCCACGGTGATCCCGGCGGTACCGCCGCCGACGACAACGATGCGGTGGTGCACCCGGTCCGCCCTCTCGGCGGGCCGTGCGCCGGGGTCGGGGTGACTGGCTGACGTAGACATCGAAACCTCCTGAGACGGGGCGCGCAGCGCGCCTGGACGGTGTCGCGTGGGCGGGTCCGGGTGGACGGCGCCCTGTGGACGGGGCCCGTGGACGGTGTCCTGGGGACGGGTCCCGCTCAGCCTCCCAGGGGCGGGGGACGGGGGCGAGGGCGCGTACGGGACCGTGTCGGCTGCGAGGCGGCGCCTCCGGTTCCGTTGTTGGACGCATCTATCGCACGTTCAACAAACGTTGATCGCTGATCTCCAAGCTGGGCGTATGTTGCGCCGCGTTCCCTTCGATCCCGACCCCGACCCCGTCGACCCGAGCCTCGCCCCGCACGCTCCGGAGATCGCCTTGAGCTGGACCGGTGAGCCGGGCCGGGTCGAGGAGTTGACCCACAGGCAGCTCATCGACCGGTCGTCCCGGGCCGCCGCCGCCCTGACCCGCTTCGGCGTACGCGCCGGCGACCGGGTGGCCGTCCATCTGCCCCTGGTGCCCGAGTCGGTGATCACCACACTCGCCTGCGGCCGTATCGATGCCGTACGCAGCACCCTGCCGGTGTCGCTGACGGCACCCGAACTCACCGCCCGCGTACGGGAGTCCGGCGCGCGCGTGCTGATCACCGCCGACGCCGCGTTCTGGGACGGCGCCGTCCGCCCGCTAAAGGCGACAATCGACCGGGCCCTCTCGGGCGGCGCCACGGACGTGCGGACCGTACTGGTCGTGAACCGCTGCCCCCGCCCCATCGCCTGGAACCCGGGCCGCGACCGTTGGTGGCACGAGGCGCTCGACGCCGGCTGAGTCACGGGGCAGGTGGGCGCGGGGGTGGATGCGCGGGCGGCAGGGCTCGGTACAGCCGCGCCGGGGGCCGTGCGTCGTGGTCGTACCCTGGAGGAATGAGTGAGACCGCGGACGCAGCCGAGAACGAGCCGGGAGAGGCCCCGCAGGCTCCGGTCACGCCCGCGGTTGCGGGGACCGGCGGAGGCCGGGGCGCGAAGCCCGCGGCTGCTGCGTTGATCTTCGATGATCCGTTGGACCGGCAGTCGGCGGACGACACGGACCGGGGATGGGGCGAGCGGCCCGGGGCCGGGAACAGCAGCGCCGCCGACCTGGCGCGCTTTCTGGACGAGAAGCCGCCCCACCACATCTGAGGGCTCCGGAGAGCCGCGTCCGAGGCGTGGGGCGGCGGCTCGCGTCAGCTCTGCGACTTCTCCGTCGAAACGGGGCCGGGGATGGCGCCCGAGCCCGCGCCGGGCTCCGAGCCGTTGCGCTGGGTGATCAGGGCGTCGCGGATCTGGGCCAGCAGCTCGACCTCGGTCGGCTCCACCGGGGCCTCGTCCACCGGCTTCTTGGCGTCCTGGCGCGC
Source organism: Streptomyces purpurogeneiscleroticus (assembly GCF_020024005.1). NCBI lineage: Bacteria > Bacillati > Actinomycetota > Actinomycetes > Kitasatosporales > Streptomycetaceae > Streptomyces > Streptomyces purpurogeneiscleroticus. The sequence continues at coordinate 54,907 of NZ_NHSG01000371.1, read as the reverse complement.
CTTCCACTTGTTCATCGGAAGGATCATGAGGAAGTAGACGACCGCGGCGGTGATCACGAAGGTCAGCGCGGCGCTGAGCACCGAGCCCCAGAGGATGTAGATGCCGTCGGTGAATTCGCCGGTCTTGGGGTCCGGGTGGCAGGTGGCGCTGAGGCAGCTCTTGTAGTGGTCCAGGTTCTGCGAACCGAGCGCACCGACGAACGGGTTGATGACGCCCTTCACCACGGCGTTCACGATGTTGGTGAAGGCGGCTCCGACCACGACGGCAACCGCAAGTTCGATGACGTTGCCGCGCAGCAGGAATTCCTTGAATCCCTGCAGTACGCCGTTCTTCTCGTCGCTCACCTGACAGCCTCTTTCCACGCTCACTACGGACGCCGCGCCTCTCCGAGGCGCCGGCGCAACTTACGGCGAGGTGGGGCACAGCTGTCCATGAGGTCGAAAAGGACCGGGAGCTGGACGGAGTGTCGGTACGGATCAGCATGGCGCTGCCGCCGTACGGGGTGAAATCGCCACATTGCGACATCGGGGGATTGCCCCACCATCCGTCACAGTTTTGCGTGCCTGATGCGTATCGGCCAGTAGAACGGAATTGCTGAAACGGCCCTCGGAGCGTGTTTCACCGCCCGGTGAGGCGATGGCGAGAGCGGCCGCCATAGCGGCCAGGCCAGCGGAAACGGCGTACCACCGAGCCTTCGGCAAGATCGGTGCGCGGTGCCGCGCGCCGCGGATGCGGAATGGCTCGAAGTGTGGAACCTCACACAACGGGGGTGCGGGCAATGGGGGATTGGTGTAAGAGGAAGTGATCATCGTCGGTCACCGCCGGAAAGAGGGGAATTGTGCGCCCCCGCGCCGGTGCGCCAGGGCGTCGGACGAGAATCACTCTGACCGAATCCGGCGAATCCCGCGGCGGCTGTGGACAGCCGATCCCGCTACTCGTCGGTTGTGTACAACTTCCTCACCCGCAAGGGGCTCACGCGGCGTCCGCGAGGACGGCTGCAGCCGCCCGCGAATACGGTCACGGCCGCCCGCGAGGCGGTCACGGCAGCTCGATCCCCAGTTCCCGGCCCGCGTGGACCTGCGCGCAGGCGCAGGTGCGTGCCGTGGCCGCGGGGAGGGCGGCCACCGCGTCGAAAAGGACCTCGCGCAGCCGGCCCACGTTCTCGGCGAAGACCCGCAGGACCTCGTCGTGCGAGACGCCCTCGCCGGCCTCGGCCCCCGCGTCCAGGTCCGTGACCAGGGCCATGGAGGTATAGCAGAGGCCCAGTTCGCGGGCCAGGACGGCCTCGGGGTGGCCCGTCATGCCGACCACCGACCAGCCCTGCGCGGCGTGCCACCGCGACTCGGCGCGCGTGGAGAAGCGCGGGCCCTCGATGACCACGAGCGTGCCGCCGTCGACCGGCTCCCAGGCGCGCCCGCGGGCGGCGTCGACGGCGGTCCGGCGGCCGGCCGGGCAGTACGGGTCGGCGAAGGCGGTGTGCACCACGTCGGGGACGCTGCCGTCCGGCAGGGGCACCCCGTCGAAGTACGTCTGGACGCGGGTCTTCGTGCGGTCCACGATCTGGTCCGGTACGAGAAGCGTGCCGGGGCCGTACTCCGGGCGCAGTCCGCCGACCGCGCACGGCCCGAGGACCTGGCGGACGCCGACCGAGCGCAGCGCCCACAGGTTGGCGCGGTAGTTGATGCGGTGCGGCGGGAGGTGGTGGCCGCGGCCGTGCCGGGGCAGGAACGCGACCTGCCGGCCGGCGACCTCCCCGAGGAAGAGCGAGTCACTGGGCGGCCCGTACGGCGTCTCGACGGTGACCTCGGTCACCTCGTCGAGGAAGGAGTAGAAGCCCGAGCCGCCGATTACGCCGATCTCCGCGTCCGCCATGCGGGTCACCTTATCCGCGGCGGCCCGCCACCGGCGATGTGCGGCACAACGCCGTGGACCCCGCCGTCGGTGACGGCGGGGTCCACGGGAAAGGCTGTCAGGCGGCGGAGCTGCTGCTCGAGGTGGTCGCGGAGGAGCTGCTCCCGGACGTGGTCGAGGAGGAGCTCGACGACTTGCTGTCGGAGCTGCTCGACGTCGAGGAGGACGTGCTCGACGAGGAGGACGACGCGGGGCTGCTGCTCGACGAGGAGCCGCGGCTGTCGTTCCGGTAGAAGCCGGAGCCCTTGAAGACGATGCCGACCGCCGAGAAGACCTTCTTCAGGCGTCCGCGGCAGCTCGGGCACTCGGTGAGCGCGTCGTCGGTGAACTTCTGCACGGCCTCAAGGCCCTCGCCGCACTCGGTGCACTGGTACTGGTAGGTCGGCACGTTGTCTTCCTCCTGGCACTCTCACTCAATGAGTGCTAACGACGATCCATAGTGCAGTATTCCGGCGCGTCAGTCCACTGTGACCGGCGTACGGTGACCGACTCCACGTGCCGCGATCCGCCCTGTACCGGGCGGAATCAGGCGTCCCCGCAGCGCCGCGAGCACCAGGAAGGCCAGCGCCGTACCGGCCAGCGGCACGAAGAATCCGGCGCTGGGACCGAAGCGGTCGGTGAGCTGTCCCGCGGTCGTGGCGGCCGCGGCCTGGCCCAGCGCCACCGCGCCCGTCAGCCAGGTGAACGCCTCCGTACGGGCCGAGGCGGGCACCAGGGACTCGACCAGGGTGTAGCCGGTGATCAGGGCCGGTGCGATGCACAGGCCGACCACCAGGCCGGTCACGCCCAGCAGCGGTACCGCGGTGAGGGCCCACAGCGGGGTGGTGGCCAGCGCCAGCAGCCCGTAGGCGACCAGCAGCCGGCGGCGCGGGCCGACCTTCCAGGCGATCGCGCCGCACACGATGCCCGCGGTCATGTTGCCGCCGGCGAAGATCCCGTACAGCACGCCGTTGATGCCCGGCTGCCCGATGGACTCCGTGAACGCCGTCAGCGAGACCTGCATGCCGCCGAAGACCGAACCGATGCCGAGGAACACCGCGATGAGGACCCGCACACCGGGGATCGAGAGGGCCGAGGTGCGCGCCTCGCCGCCCTCCTTCGTGCGGTGCGCGGCCGGCTGGCTACGGCGCTGTGCCGCGAAGAGCAGGCCACCGGCCAGCGTCAGGACGGCCTCGGCGATCAGACCGGCCGCCGGGTGGACACTCGTGCACAGCGCGGTCGCCAGCACCGGGCCCACCACGAAGGTGAACTCGTCGGTCACGGACTCGAAGGCGGCGGCGGTCGACATCAGGGGGCTGTCGCTCAGCCGCGCCGCCCACCGTGCGCGCACCATGGGGCCGACCTGCGGCGTCGAGGCGCCCGTAGGGACGGCGACGACCAGCAGCGCCCACAGAGGCGCGTCCAGCAGCGCAAGGGTGAGCAGCGCCGCCACGGAGACGGCGTGCACGGCCACACCGGGGAGCAGGACGGCGCGCTGCCCGAAGCGGTCGGCGAGCTTGCCGCTCTGCGGGGCGAACAGCGCCATTGAGATACCGGTCGCCGCGGAGACCGCGCCCGCGATCCCGAAGGAGCCGGTGGTGTGCTGGACGAGCAGGACGATGCCGATGGTGAGCATCGCGAAGGGCTGCCGGGCCAGGAAGCCGGGCAGGACGAAGGTCCACGCTCCCGGGGTGCGCAGGAGCTGTCCGTATCCGGGGCGCTTGCCGGACGGGCCGCCCGCGGGGACGCTTTCGGGGTGCTGCGACTCGTCGTGGGCCGTCGAAGCGTTCTGGACCGTGGATGCCACGGCCGGGCCTTTCCGCCGCCTGGTGACGCGCCCGTGAGGTGATCACGGAGAGCGCGCCGAGAGCTGTCCTCTCGCGCTGGACCGAGTGATACCGGGTCCGCACCTGAGAGGTGGCTGCGTGCGCAGGGGACCGCGGCCGCCGAGCGGTCGCGCCAGCTCTGCATCAGGCAGAGTGGGTGTCGTGCATTGCTTCTTCAATGCTACAGGCGAGTGGGGGTCGCAGCCTGCGATCGGCATGGTGAGATCTGTCCCACACCTGGGATCGAACGGGGGCTTGCGCGGCGCACCGAAGTACTGACCGCTGCCTCCCGAAGAGGCGCGGCCGTCCTCATCTCCGGGGCGCCGAGGCCCCGCCCGTGCCCAGCCAGCCCGCCAGCTTGCCGCCCTGGGAGACCGCCTGGAGGCGCCGCTCGGCCGCGTCCCGCACCGGGTCGGTCGCCACGACCAGAAGCTCGTCGCCGCGCCGCAGAACGGTCGTGGGGGACGGTACGAAGCTCGTGCCGTCCCGGACGATCAGCGTGACCGCGGCGCCGGCCGGCAGCCGCAGCTCGGCGATCTCCACGCCGTGCATGCGGGACTTCGGGCCGATCGCCGTCGACAGGAGGTGGCCGCGCAGGCGCTCCAGAGGCGCGGACTCGATCCCGAGGTCGGCCGCCTCCTCGTTGTCACCGATCCGCAGCCGCCGGGCGAGCCAGGGCAGCGTCGGGCCCTGCACGAGGGTGTAGACGACCACGAGCACGAACACGATGTTGAAGACGCGCTCGCTTCCGGGGACCTCGCCGACCATCGGGATCGTCGCCAGCACGATGGGCACGGCGCCGCGCAGCCCCGCCCACGAGAGCAGCGTCTGCTCGCGCCACGGCATACGGAACGGCCGCAGGGTGATCAGTACGGACAGCGGGCGGGCGATCAGCGTCAGTATCAGCCCGATGACGATCGCGGGCAGGATGTCGTCGCCGAGGTTGTGCGGTGTGACGAGCAGGCCGAGCAGGATGAACATGCCGATCTGGCCGAGCCAGCCCAGCCCCTCGGCGAAGCCGCGAGTGGCCGCGGAGTGCGGCAGCTTGGAGTTCCCGAGGACCATCGACGCCAGGTAGACCGCGAGGAAGCCGGAGCCGTGCGCGAGAGCGCCCGCGGCGTACGCAGAGACCGCGATGGCCATGACGGCGATCGGGTACAGGCCGGAGGCCGGCAGGGCCACGTGCCGCATGCCGTACGCGCCGAGCCAGCCGATCGCCAGGCCGATCGCGGCGCCGATGGCCAGCTCCAGGGCGATCTCGCCGATGAGGACGTACCAGTGCTCGACCGGGCCCGCGGTCGAGAACGCGACGACCAGGATGACCACGGGGGCGTCGTTGAAGCCCGATTCGGCCTCCAGGACGCCCGTGAGGCGGGACGGCAGCGGGACGCTGCGCAGCACCGAGAAGACCGCCGCGGCGTCGGTGGAGGAGACCACCGCGCCGATGAGGAGCGCCTGCCGCCACTCCAGCCCGACCAGGTAGTGCGCGCCGGCCGCGGTGACCCCCACGCTCACCGCGACACCGAGGGTGGAGAGCAACGCGGCCTGAGGGAGCGCCGGTCTGACTTCTTTCCACTTCGTGCCGAGACCGCCTTCGGCGAGGATCACCACGAGCGCGGCATAGCCCAGAATCTGGGTCAGTTCGGCGTTGTCGAAGACGACTCCGATGCCGTCGGCCCCTATGGCGACGCCGATCCCCAAGTAAACGAGCAGGCTGGGAAGCCCGCTGCGCGAGGAGATCCGTACGGCCGCCACGGCAATGAGCAGTACGAAAGAGCAGACCAGCAGGAGTTCGTTGAGGCGGTCGACAGTCAGGGGCCGGGTCCTTCCAGGTGACTCTCCGGGTGAACGCTCCCCGGATTTTTACTTACCGTATCTAGTTACTGACCCTAACAATTTACCATTGCTTGAATGTCGGAGGCGTTGGTGGTGACTCCGCGTAGGGGTCACCGAACCGGTGCGCCTATGGTTGCTCCAGCACTCCCACCCTGCCCCTCGAAGGACAGAGATGCCCGCCAACAAGTCCGGCCCCGCTCCGAAGAAAAAGGGGCGGCGCGCCCGCCTCGTCGTCATCTTGGTCGTGCTTCTGCTCGTGGCGGGCGTCGGCTACGGGACGTTCTGGGGCGTCAGCACCGTCCGCGCTTCCTACCCGGAGACCACCGGGTCCCTGAAGATGCCCGGCCTGTCCAGCCCCGTGGACGTCATGCGGGACGGCAACGGCATCCCGCAGATCTACGCCGACACCGATGAGGACCTCTTCCGCGCCCAGGGCTACGTCCAGGCGCAGGACCGCTTCTGGGAGATGGACGTCCGCCGCCACATGACGGCCGGGCGGCTCTCGGAGATGTTCGGCAAGAGCCAGGTGAAGACCGACTCCTTCCTGCGCACCCTCGGGTGGCACGACACCGCGCAGAAGGAGTACGACACCAAGCTGTCGGACAGCACGAAGAAGTACCTCGACGCCTACTCGGCCGGCGTCAACGCCTACCTCAAGGACCACGAAGGCTCGGCGCTGTCCCTGGAGTACGCGGCGCTCGGCCTCCAGAACGACTACAAGCCGGGCAAGTGGACGCCGGCCGACTCCGTGGCCTGGCTCAAGGCCATGGCCTGGGACCTGCGCGGCAACATGCAGGACGAGATCGACCGGTCCCTGATGACCAGCCGCTTCACCCAGAAGCAGATCGCCGAGCTCTACCCGTCCTACCCGTACGACCGCAACAAGCCGATCGTGCAGGGCGGCGCCGTCGACCCGGGAGCCAAGGAGTTCGACCCCAAGGCCACCGCGAGCGGCACGCAGTCCGGGAGCGCGGCCGGCGCGGCGCAGTCCCTTCAGAGCCAGCTCTCGTCGTTCTCGAACACTCTGGACGAAGTGCCCGCGCTGCTCGGCCCGAACGGCAACGGCATCGGCTCCAACTCCTGGGTCGTCTCCGGCAAGCACACCACCACCGGTAAGCCGCTGCTGGCCAACGACCCGCACCTGGCGCCGCAGATGCCCTCGCTCTGGTACCAGATGGGCCTGCACTGCCGTACGAAGAGCCCGCAGTGCAACTACAACGTCTCCGGCTTCACCTTCTCCGGGATGCCGGGCGTGGTCATCGGCCACAACCAGGACATCTCCTGGGGCATGACCAACCTCGGGGCCGACGTCTCCGACCTGTACCTGGAGAAGGTCGGCGAGAACGGCTACCTGTACGACGGCCGTGAGGTGCCCTTCACGACCCGCAGGGAGACCATCAAGGTCGCCGGCGGCGCCAGCCGCACCATCACCGTACGGTCCACCAACAACGGGCCCGTGGTCTCCGACCGCGACGACGAGCTGACCAAGGTCGGCAAGGACGCCCCCGTGGGCAACGCAGCGCCCGACCGCGGTGACGGCTACGCCATCTCCCTGAAGTGGACCGCGCTCTCTCCCGGGCGCTCCATGGATGCCGTGTTCGAAATGAACCGGGCCTCGGACTGGGACGAGTTCCGTCAGGCGGCGCACCACTTCGAGGTGCCGTCGCAGAACCTCATCTACGCCGACACCAAGGGCAACATCGGCTACCAGGCGCCCGGCCGCATCCCCGTACGCGGCAAGGGCGACGGCTCGCTGCCCGCACCGGGCTGGGACCCGGAGTACCGGTGGACCGGCTACATCCCGCAGTCCGCGCTGCCCTGGGAGCTCAACCCCAAGAGCGGCTACATCGTCACCGCCAACCAGGCCGTGATCGACCAGGACAAGTACCCGTACCTGATCACCCGGGACTGGGGCTACGGAGCGCGCAGCCAGCGGATCAACGACCTGATCCAGTCCAAGATCAAGGACGGCGGCAAGATCTCCACGCACGACATGCAGACGATGCAGCTGGACAACAGCAGCGAGATCGCCGAGCTGCTCACGCCGTACCTGCTGAAGCTCGACATCAAGGACCCGTACGTCCGCGAGGCCCAGCAGCTCCTGGAGGGCTGGAACTACACCCAGGAGTCCGACTCGGCGGCCGCCGCCTACTTCAACGCGGTCTGGCGCAACACCCTGAAGCTCGCCTTCGGCGACAAGATGCCCAAGGAGCTGCGCGTCGACGGGCAGTGCCTGACGGTCCACCCGGCCGACGAGACCGGGCCGGCCGACGACCTGCAGAAGTGGGTGCGCGAATGCGGTGAGCGTGCCAAGGACTCCGCCCAGCCCGATGGCGGCGACCGCTGGTACGAGGTCGTGCGGAAGATCCTCGACGACCCCGGCAACGACTGGTGGAAGACCGAGGACAAGCCGGGCCGCCCCGGCGACAAGAACCGCGACCAGCTCCTCGCGCACGCCATGCAGGACGCGCGCTACGAGCTGACGGCCAAGCTCGGCAAGAACATCAACACCTGGAGCTGGGGCCGTCTGCACCAGCTGACGCTGAACAACCAGACGCTCGGCACGGACGGCCCCGGCATGCTGCAGGGCCTGTTCAACCGCGGCCCCTGGAACCTCGGCGGCGGCGAGGCGGCCGTGAACGCCACCGGCTGGAACGCGTCCGGCGGCTACCAGGTCGTCTGGGTGCCCTCGATGCGGATGGTCGTCAACCTCGCGAATCTCGACAAGTCGCGCTGGATCAACCTCACCGGCGCCTCGGGGCACGCGTACAACGCGCACTACGACGACCAGACCGGCAAGTGGGTCAAGGGCGAACTGCTGCCGTGGGCCTTCTCGGAGAAGGCCGTCAAGGCCGCGACGAAGGACACGCTGACGCTGTCGCCGTGACGCGGTAGCCGGAGCGCAACGATCGCCGGGCGGTCCCCGAAGACGGGACCGCCCGGCGATCGGCGTTCTCAGGCGCTCGCGGGGCGCTCCGTGAACCGGTGCACGCCCGACGGTGTCACCGCCGCCTGCACCGGCCGGTCGTGCGGATCGGCCGGTACCTCCTCCAGGACCTCGCCGTCGTACAGCAGCACCACCAGCGCGGGCGTGGCACCGGCGCGTTCCAGCCGCGCCAGCACCCGGTCGTAACTGCCGCCCCCGCGACCGAGCCGCAGGCCCCGCCGGTCCACCGCCAGCCCCGGCAGGAACACCGCTCCCGCGTCCGTGACGGCCTCGGGACCGAGCCGGGGCCCCGCGGGCTCCAGCAGCCCCCGTCCGGCCTTCACGAGCCGCTCAGGGCCCTCGTACGCCGCCCAGTCCAGGTCGTTGTCCGGCAGCAGGACCGGCAGCAGTACGCGCACGCCCGCATCCCGCAGCCGGTCCAGCAGCGCACGGGTGGACGGCTCGCGGCCGATCGACACGTACGCGGCGACCGTCCGGGCCTCCGCCAACTCCCTGAGCTGCAGCGCCCGCTCGGACAGAACCGATCCGGCCGCCGATACGTCACTCAGAGGCAACGAGTTCCTTACCTCGATGAGGTCTCGCCGCAACCCGCGTTTCCTAGCGTCGTTCGTGGTCACTGTGCGCCCTTGCTCCACTCTCATGCGCTTTTCACCGGACAATCATGAACCGCCACAAAGCTCCGGTTATCGTGTGGCGCATGACTGAATCACGTACTCGGATCCGTAAGGCTGTCATCCCGGCGGCCGGTCTCGGCACCCGCTTCCTGCCCGCCACCAAGGCGACCCCGAAGGAAATGCTGCCGGTCGTCGACAAGCCGGCCATCCAGTACGTGGTGGAGGAGGCCGTCACGGCCGGACTCTCCGACGTCCTGATGGTCACCGGGCGCAACAAGCGCCCCCTGGAAGACCACTTCGACCGCAACTACGAGCTCGAAGAGGCGCTCAGCCGCAAGGGCGACCAGTCCCGGCTCGCCCGGGTGCAGGAGTCCAGCGACCTCGCGACCATGCACTATGTACGGCAGGGCGACCCGCGCGGTCTGGGCCACGCGGTCCTGTGCGCCGAGCCCCACGTGGGTGACCAGCCCTTCGCCGTCCTCCTGGGCGACGACCTGATCGACCCCCGGGACCCGCTGCTGCAGCGCATGGTGCAGGTCCAGGAGGAGTACGGCGGTTCCGTCATCGCCCTCATGGAGGTCGACCCCGCGCAGATCGGCCTCTACGGATGCGCCGCCGCCACCCCCACGGGCGACGACGACGTGGTGACCGTCTCCGACCTGGTTGAGAAGCCCGACCCGGCCGACGCGCCCAGCAACCTCGCCATCATCGGCCGGTACGTGCTCGATCCGGCCGTTTTCGAGGTGCTGCGCAAGACCGAACCGGGGCGTGGCAATGAGATCCAGCTGACCGACGCCCTCCAGGCACTGGCCGCCGACCCCTCGCTCGGCGGCCCCGTGCACGGCGTCGTCTTCAAGGGCCGCCGCTATGACACCGGTGACCGTGGCGACTACCTGCGTGCCATTGTCAGACTGGCATGCGAACGTGAGGACCTGGGCCCCGACTTCAGGACCTGGCTGCGCAGTTACGTCACCGAGGAGATGTAGGGATTTGAGCGCCACCACCGACCGGACCAGCCACCCCGACCGCGTCTGGTCGGTGGCCGACCACATCGAAGACGTCCTGTCCAAGATCCGCCCGCTGGAGCCGATCGAGCTGCAGCTGCTGGACGCCCAGGGCTGCGTCCTGGTCGAGGACGTCACGGTGCCGGTCGCGCTGCCCCCCTTCGACAACAGCTCCATGGACGGCTATGCCGTCCGCGTCGCCGACGTGGCGGGGGCCACCGAGGCATACCCCGCCACCCTCACCGTGATCGGCGATGTCGCGGCCGGCAGCGGTGACCTGCCGCCTGTCGGGCCAGGGGAGGCAGCCCGCATCATGACGGGCGCCCCGCTGCCCCCGGGTGCCGAGGCCGTCGTCCCCGTGGAGTGGACCGACGGCGGTACCGGAGGCGGCCCCGCCACCACAATGCGCGCCCGCAGCACCGACCCGGCCGGCGCGAGCGGCGAGGTCCGGGTGCACCGCCCCGTGGAGGCGCACGCCCATGTACGCGCCCGGGGCAGCGACGTCTCGGCAGGCGAGCCGGCGCTCGCCGCCGGCACGATCCTCGGGCCGCCCCAGATCGCCCTGCTCGCCGCCATCGGCCGCGCCACCGTCAAGGTCCGGCCGCGGCCCCGCGTCGTGGTCATGGGCACCGGCAGCGAGCTGGTCCAGCCGGGCGAGCCGCTGGGTCCCGGCCAGATCCACGATTCGAACAGCTACGCGCTGACCGCCGCCGCCCGGGACGCCGGCGCGCTCGCCTACCGGGTCGGCGCGGTCGCCGACGACGCCGACACGCTGCGCGCCGCCATCGAGGACCAGCTCATCCGCGCCGACATCGTCGTCACCAGCGGCGGCGTCAGCGTCGGCGCGTACGACGTGGTCAAGGAGACGCTGGCGGACTTCTCCGGCGAGGAGGGCAGCGTGGAGTTCCGGCGCCTCGCCATGCAGCCGGGCAAGCCGCAGGGCTTCGGGCTCATCGGCCCGGACCGCACCCCGCTGCTGGCGCTGCCCGGTAACCCGGTGAGCTCCTACGTGTCCTTCGAGCTGTTCGTCCGCCCGGCCATCCGCGCCCTGATGGGCCTGCAGGACGTGCACCGGTACATCGAGCGGGCCCGCTGCACGGAGGACATCGCCTCCTCGCCCCGGGGCAAGCGGCAGTTCCTGCGCGGCCGCCACGACCCGGTGTCCGGCACGGTCACCCCGGTGGGCGGCGCGGGCTCGCACCTGATCAAGGCGCTCGCGCACGCCAACTGCCTGATCGCGGTGCCCGAGGACGTCACGGAGGTCGCCGCGGGGGACGAGGTGGACGTGGTCCTGCTCGGATAGCCGCTCCTCCGGTGGGCCGGCCGGCCCGGGCGGCGCGCTGCCGCCCCCGGGTGGCCCGCTTCTCCCGTAGCGCCCGGCTGCCAGGGTGACGGTCCCCCGCTGCGGGTACGGTGTCGTCGCACAGGCGCGGCACGGTCCGGACCAGGAGAACGATGAGCAGCGGCCAGCAACACCTCACCCACATCGACGCGGCGGGCGCGGCCCGCATGGTCGACGTATCCGAGAAGGACGTCACCGCGCGTACGGCCCGCGCCAGTGGCCGGGTCCTGGTAGCGCCGCGGGTGATCGAACTGCTGCGAGGTGAGGGCGTCCCCAAGGGCGACGCCCTGGCCACCGCCCGCATCGCCGGCATCATGGGCGCCAAGCGCACCCCCGACCTGATCCCGCTGTGCCACCCGCTGGCCGTCTCCGGCGTGAAGGTGGAGCTGTCGGTGGCCGACGACGCCGTGAAGATCCTGGCGACCGTCAAGACCACCGACCGTACGGGCGTGGAGATGGAGGCGCTCACCGCGGTCACCGTCGCCGCGCTGACCGTGATCGACATGGTCAAGGCCGTCGACAAGGGCGCGGTCATCACCGACGTACGGGTGGAGGAGAAGAGCGGCGGCAAGTCGGGCGACTGGGTGCGCGAGGGCGGCGCGGAGGCCGGCGCATGAGCACGCACTCCGCCCCGGCAGCCCCCGCACGCCCGTACCGGGCCATGGTCGTGACGGCGTCCAACAGGGCCGCCGCCGGGGTCTACGCCGACAAGGGCGGCCCGCTCATCGCCGAGGCGCTCACCGCGCTCGGCTTCGAGGTCGAGGGCCCTCGGGTGGTCCCGGACGGCGACCCCGTGGAGGCCGCGCTGCGCGACGCGGTGGCCGGCGGTTTCGACGCGGTGGTCACCACCGGCGGTACGGGCATCTCGCCCACCGACGCCACCCCGGAGGCGACCCGCCGGGTGCTGGACTACGAAGTGCCCGGCATCCCCGAGGCGATCCGGGCCGAGGGACTGGCCAAGGTGCCCACGGCGGCGCTCTCGCGGGGCCTGGCGGGCGTCGCGGGCCGCACCCTCGTCGTGAACCTGCCCGGCTCCACAGGGGGCGTCCGCGACGGTCTCGCCGTACTGGAGCGTCTGCTCGTCCACGCCGTCGACCAGCTCCGCGGCGGCGACCACCCCAGACCGGCCGGGAGTACGCACTGAACGCCCCCTGGCCGGTGGAGCTGGCGGACGGCGACACGGCCCTCCGCCCGATAAGGCTGCGCGACCAGCGGGCCTGGCGCGAGGTCAACCGGCGCAACCGCGACTGGCTGCGCCCGTGGGAGGCCACCATCCCGCCCGCGCCGCCCGGTGCGCCGCCGGTCCAGCGGCCGACCTACCGTCAGATGGTGCGGCACCTGCGGGCGGAGGCGCACGCGGGCCGGATGCTCCCGTTCGTGGTGGAGTACCAGGGGCGGCTGGCAGGCCAGCTGACGGTCGCCGGGATCACCTGGGGATCGATGTGTTCGGGCCATATCGGCTACTGGGTCGACGAGGCCGTCGCGGGGCGCGGTGTCATGCCCACCGCGGTCGCGCTCGCCGTCGACCACTGCTTCCGTACGGTCGGACTGCACCGCATCGAGGTGTGCATCCGCCCGGAGAACGTGCCCAGCCGACGGGTGGTGGAAAAGCTCGGTTTCCGCGAGGAGGGGCTGCGGCCGCGCTATCTGCACATCGACGGCGCCTGGCGTGACCACCTGGTTTTCGCGCTGACGGCCGAGGAGGTGCCGGGCGGGCTGCTGGCCCGTTGGCACCGGGAGAAGCCGGGAACCCCGGGGACATCCCACAAATAAAAAATCTGTTCGAATTGATCCATCAATTCGACACATTCGCAGTGCGTTGATCGCAACAATCACAAAAAAAGTTCGAGATATCAGCCAGATCGTGCGACACACCGGCTCAATTGGCGGATGGCCCCGCTCAAACCCCTCTACCGTGTGAGGCGTGAGCAGCAGCGGCCTCATCTACGCAGTCATCGTCGGGGCCTGGGCCGCCTACTTGGTGCCGATGTGGCTCCGTAGGCAGGACGAACTCAATGAGGCCCGTCCTACGGAGCGTTTCAGTACCGCCATCCGGCTCCTGTCCGGGCGGGCGGCGATGGAACGCCGCTACGCCAAGGGGCAGGAAGGGCGTTCGGCCGACGATGCGAGCGGGGAACGGGACCCGGACGCCCCGGCCGACGCGGCCGGCGTCCGGTCAGTAAGCACGCCCGCGGACGAGGACCGCCCGCCCGTGGTGGACGCCCGCGTCCCCGAGGAGCGCGAGGCCGCGCCCACGGCCGTCCAGCCGCACGGCCCGGTTCCTCCGCACGCCTCCGCGCCCCCGCGCCCCTCGTCCGCCGAGCGGACGAAGCGGGCCCGGGTCCTCGCGCGGCGCCGCCGCACGATCACGGTCCTCTTCCTCGTCTTCACCGTCGGCGCGGTCGTCGCCGGGGTGGGTGGCATCACGTTCCTCTGGGCCCCCGGCGTCCCCGCCGTCCTGCTGAGCGCGTACATCGTGTACCTCCGCCTCCAGGAGCGCCGCCGGTTCGCCTTCACGATGGACCAGCGGGGGGCCGAGGCCGCGGCCAAGCGGCTGCGGGAGGGCCGCGCCCGCCCTCCCCGGGCGGGCCACCAGCCGCCCGCCGAGGAGACCCCCGCCGAAACGGCCGGCCCCGCGCCTGAGCCGGTGCGCCACGAGCCCGCCCCGAGTGCGGGCCGCCACCCTCTTGTCGAGCAGGGCGGCCACACGGAGTGGGCCGATCCGCAGCGCCCCCGGGGCCGCCGCGACGGGGGCGGCTGGGACCCGGTCCCGGTACCGCTGCCGACGTACGTCACCGCCCCCGTGGCGCCGCGCGCCAACGGCCATGTCGATCTGTCCGCCGACGATGCCTGGAGCTCCGCACGGTCCGGTGCGGCGGGCGGTGCGGGCGCGCCCGCCGATGGCGCCGCGGCACCTTCGGCCGGCGCCGGTCCGGTCGCGGGCGCCGGTGCCGCGGACGCGGATCCCCGTCCGGCGCCGGGGCGGGACCGTCCCGCAGGCGGCCGTCGCGGCCGTACCCCGCTCTTCGACCAGTTCGCCGCTCCGGCCGACGAGGGGCTGGATCGCCCGCGGGCGGCGAACGAGTGAGCCGCCACTCCTGACCAGCGCCGGAAGCGATTTCCGAGCACGGCCGCAAGGATGCTAGAGTTTCACTCGTCGCAAGGGCCTGTGGCGCAGCTGGTAGCGCACCTCGTTCGCAACGAGGGGGTCAGGGGTTCGAATCCCCTCAGGTCCACAGACATCAGAACCCCTGCCGGGAACTCCGGCAGGGGTTCTTTCGTATCCGTATCGTGGGGCGCTTCGCGTGGGGCGCTCGCGGCCGGGCGGGTGGTGCTCAGGACCCCACGCGCTGGCGGTGGCTGCCGCCCTTGGTGTTCTGGGCATGGCGGGTGACGACCTGGGGCGCGGGGGAGAGGTCCAGCTGCCGGACGAGCTGGTGGAAGCAGAGCAGGACGGTCACGGGCGGCAGTCCGGCCACGGTGATGCCGGCCGGTGTCGCCGGGGTGTGGGCGATGCACAGCAGCATGGCGACGGCGGCGAAGAAGATGACGACGAGCCAGGACTGCGCGGTGCGGCGGCGGTAGGCGCGCGCCCGCAGGATGGACAGTGTGGCGGCGATCCAGGGGCCGTAGATCAGCAGCGGCCACAGGTCGGCGATGTGGCGCGGCGCGACGCCGCCGGCGAGGGCGCGGAGCGAGGGGTAGGACGCGAGGGCGCCCAGGATGCTCACCGCGATGACGATCAGGGCCGTCAGCATCACCGACACCAGGCTCAGCACCCGCTGCCAGGTCCAGGTGGCGATGTGGGCGCGCAGGAACGAGGTCTTGCGGTGCCGGGTGGGCGGCACGGCCGGGGTGGGCTGCGGCGCCACCACGGGCTGCTCGGCCGTCTCCAGGAGCTGCGCCAGCTCCCCTTCCAGCTCCTCCACCACGGCGGCGTCCCAGCCGTCCGACGGGTGGCCGAGCGCCATGTCGTCGTGGCCGAGCACCATGTCGTCGCGGAAGAGCGGCATGCCGGTGAGGCCGGTGGGGGCGTCGAGCCCGTCGGTGGTCTGGCGCGGCATCCGGTGCCGCCCGGAGCCGTCCGGGTAACCGTTACTGCCGCCCGCGTATCCGGAGCCGTCCGGATAGCCGGGGCCTCCCGAGTGCGCGGGACCGGACGGGTAAGGGGCCTGGGGAGTGTCGTACACGTCGGCTCTCGTGGGATCGATGGGACCGGGACCGGGGCGGGAGGCCGGTGCGGGCCGCGGGGCGGCAGGGACCGGCGGCGGCTCCTACCGTCTGAGGCGCGGCGGGCGCTCCGCGCGGTCCCGTGGTCCCAGGGTGGCCTCGATCCCGTCGAGGGCCGAGAGCAACACCTCCAGCAGGTCGCCGGTGTGCTCCAGCCGTACGCGCTGCCCGGCGCGCTCCAGGTGTACGTCCGGGCGGCCGGCGGCGACCGCGGAACTCAGGTGCCAGCCACCGAGTTGCCGCATTTGCGGAATGGTTGTCTCAGGCATACTCCGTCAACGAAGAAAAAGCCGCAAAGAAACGTGGCATCCAGGTAATTCGAGTTTAATTTTCCCGCCCGTCGGGAATGCCGACCGGTTCATGTTTTTCTGCAATAGAAGGCCCTTGAGTAAATATGCTGAGCGGCCGCGTCCGTGGTCGGCGGGCCGTCGGACGCGGCCGCGGCGGGCGGATCGGCCCGGTCTGTCGGCCGCACCAGTGCGGCCGACAGACCGGGAGCAGGACCGGACGGCCTGCTTGTGCCGGGTTCGATGACGGCAATTGCCCAGGAAATCCCGCGTCTCGTGGCCGGGTCCCGGTGTAATAGTCGGAGGGGTATATCTCCGCCCGATGGTCATCGGCAGTGCGTAAAAGCCTGGGCACAGATCGGCCACCCCGGAAGTACCGTCCGGAGCGCGCACAACGCCCGTTTCCCCGCGGCGTCTCGTCCGTGCCCCCCCGGCCGCGTCAGCGCATGTGTACGCCGCGGCGGGACAGATACCGCATGGGGTTGATGTCGTTGCCGTAGCCACGGGCGTCGCGTACCTCGAAGTGCAGGTGGGGGCCGCTGGAACGGCCGGTCGAGCCGCTGGAGCCCAGCCGGGTGCCGGGGCCCACGTGGCGGCCCTTCCTGACGGCGATCCGGGAGAGGTGGCCGTACACGACGTAGTGACCGTCACGCATGCGAACTGTCACTGCCTTGCCGTAGTCGCCGGAGCGGCGGGCCAGCACCACCGTGCCGTAGCCCACCGAACGGACGCGGGTGCCGGTCGGTACGGCGAAGTCCACGCCTGGATGGTGCCCGGCGGCCCAGTCTCCGGGCACGCCGTACCTCGCCGTCACGTGGTAGGGAGCGGTGATCGGCCGGGCGTAGCTGCCCGCCGCGTCGACGGCGGCCGCGTCATGAGGGGCCGTCAGGGTCAGGGCCAGGGCCGAAGCGGCGACGGCGGTCGGGACTGTACGGCGCAGGGTCAGGCCCTTGAACGGGCGCGGTGCCAGGTCCTTGAAGGCTGTCATAGAGGTGACCTCACCGGTTCTGACGGCCCGTTGCAATGCGCAATCCCGCCGCACGGGTTAATGGCGTGGACCACTCGGTGCGGCGGGCGCGGCGCGCATACCGCGGGCGCGCCGTGCATGGCTCCGCGCCTCCGCCGGGCAGGCTGGAGGCAGGGCCGTACTCGCCGGGTCTTCCCACGCACCCACCGGAGCAGCCGCATGCACGACGACCGCAGCATCGTGGAACACCGCCTCCGCCGCGTACTCGAAGAACGCGTCAGGCCCGCCCTGTACAGCGCGTCCGTGCCGCTGACCGTGGGCCGCTGGGACGCGCCCGGCGAGCCGGTGCCGGTGGCGGAGGGGCTGGCCGCCCCGTACGGACCGGCGGCGGCCGGTGACGCGTGGGGCCCGGCCTGGGGCACCAGCTGGTTCCGGCTCACCGGGCGGGTGCCGGAGGAGTGGACGGGCCGCACCGTGGAGGCCGTGCTGGACCTGGGGTTCGAGCGGATGAGCCCCGGCTTCCAGAGCGAGGGCCTGGTGTACCGCGCGGACGGCGCGGCGGTGAAGGGGCTCCATCCGCGCAACGACTGGGTGCGGATCGGCGACCGGGTGGCGGGCGGCGAGGAGGTCGAGCTGTACGTCGAGGCCGCCGCCAATCCGGTACTCAACGTCCAGCAGCCCACCTATGAAGGCGACCGGCTCACCTCCGGTGACGCGCCGCTCTACCGCCTGAACCGCCTGGATCTGGCGGTCTTCGAGCCCGCCGTGTGGGAGCTGATCCAGGACCTGGAGGTGCTGGGCGGGCTGATGGAACAGCTCCCGGCGGACGACGCGCGCCGTCACGAGATCCTGCGCGCTCTCGAACGTGCCCTGGACGCCCTGGACATCGACGACGTACCGGGTACGGCCGAGGGCGCACGTGCCGAGCTGGCCGCCGTGCTCGCCGCGCCGGCCCACGCTTCCGCGCACCGCCTCAGCGCCGTCGGCCACGCCCACATCGACTCGGCCTGGCTGTGGCCGCTGCGCGAGACCGTCCGGAAGGTCGCGCGTACCTGCGCCAACACGACCGCGCTCATGGACGACCACCCGGAGTTCGTCTTCGCCATGTCCCAGGCGCAGCAGCTCGCCTGGATCAAGGAGCACCGGCCCGAGGTCTTCGCGCGGGTGAAGGAGAAGATCGCGGCCGGGCAGTTCGTGCCGGTCGGCGGGATGTGGGTGGAGTCGGACACCAACATGGTCGGCGGGGAAGCCATGGCCCGGCAGTTTCTGTACGGGAAACGGTTCTTCCTGGAGGAGTTCGGGATCGAGACCGAGGAGGTCTGGCTGCCGGACTCCTTCGGGTACACCGCGGCCATGCCCCAGCTGGTGAAGCTCGCGGGCGCGCGGTGGTTCCTCACCCAGAAGATCTCCTGGAGCCAGACCAACGCCTTTCCGCACCACACCTTCTGGTGGGAGGGCATCGACGGCACCCGGGTCTTCACCCACTTCCCGCCCGTGGACACCTACAACTCCGAGCTGAGCGGCCGCGAGCTGGCGCACGCGGCGCGCAACTACCGCGAGAAGGGCCGCGGGAGCCGGTCCCTCGTCCCCTTCGGGCACGGCGACGGAGGGGGCGGCGCGACGCGCGAGATGCTGGCGCGCGCGGAACGGTGCAGGGACCTGGAGGGTTCGCCGCGCGTCGCGATCGAGCGGCCTGCCGCCTTCTTCGAGCAGGCGCACGAGGAGTACGCGGACGCCGCGCCCGTGTGGGTCGGCGAGCTGTACCTGGAGCTGCACCGCGGCACGTACACCTCGCAGGCGAAGACCAAGCAGGGCAACCGCTTCAGCGAGTCGCTGCTGCGCGAGGCGGAGCTGTGGGCGGCGACCGCCGCGGTCCGCGTACCGGAGTACGCGTATCCGTACGAAGAACTGGAGCGGCTGTGGAAAACGGTCCTGCTGCACCAGTTCCACGACATCCTGCCCGGTTCGTCGATCGCCTGGGTGCACCGGGAGGCCCGGGAGACCTATGCGCGGGTCCACGCCGAGCTGCGGGACATCGTCGACGGCGCGCAGCGGGCGCTCGCCGGGCCCGGCAGCGACGAGATCGTCTTCAACGCGGCGCCGCACGCCCGGCACGGCGTACCGGCGGGCGGCGCGGGCCGCGCGGTCAGCGGACGTGCCACGGAGGTCAGCGCGGCCGAGCGTCCCGGTGGCGGGTGGACCCTCGCCAACGGGGTGCTGCGCGCCGAGATCGACGGGCGCGGGCTGCTGGTCTCCGTGTACGACCTGCGGGCCCGGCGCGAAGCGGTGGCGCCGGGGCGGGCCGCGAACCTCCTCCAGCTCCACCCCGACCTGCCCAACTTCTGGGACGCCTGGGACATCGACGCCTTCTACCGGCACCGCGTCACCGACCTGACCGAGGTGGCGGAGCTGCGGCTGGTCGCCGACGGGCCCGACGCGGCCACGGTCGAGGTCCGTCGCGCCTTCGGGAACTCCACGGTCACCCAGGTCGTTACGCTGCGTGAGGGGTCCGCCACCCTGGACATCACCGCCGATGTCGACTGGCACGAAAAGGAGAAGATCCTCAAGGCCGCCTTCCCGCTGGACGTGAAGGCCGACCGGTCCGCCGCCGAGACCCAGTTCGGGCACGTCCACCGGCCCACCCACACCAACACCACTTGGGAGGCAGCCAAGTTCGAGATCTGCGCGCACCGCTGGATCCAGGTCGAGGAGCCCGGCTGGGGCGCCGCGCTGGTCAACGACTCCACGTACGGGCACGACGTCACCCGTGACGTACGCGCCGACGGCGGCCAGACCACGACCGTCCGGCTCTCCCTGCTGCGCGCTCCGCGCTACCCGGACCCGGAGACCGACCAGGGCCGGCACCGGCTGCGGTACGGGCTGGCGCCCGGCGCGGGGACGCTGGACGCCGTGCGCGAGGGGCACTGGATCAACCTCCCGGAGCGGACGGTGCCCGGCTCCCGGGAGGTCGAGCCGCTGGTCGGCGTGGACAACGACGCGGTGGTCGTCGAGGCGGTCAAGCTCGCCGAGGACCGCGGTGGCGACGTGGTCGTGCGGCTGTACGAAGCGGCCGGCGGGCGGGCCTCGGCCACGCTCACGGCGGGCTTTCCCGTGCGCGCCGCGTACGCCACCGACCTGCTGGAACGGCCGCTCGCCGACGCGCCTCGGTATGCCGTGACGGACGGCGGGCGGGTGGCTGTCGCGCTGCGGCCGTTCCAGATCCTGACGCTGCGGCTGTCGCGGGGTGCCCGGGGGACGCACGACTAGGGCGTGGCCGTACGAATGCGGCGCAGGCCCACGTACTCCAGCTCCGCGAAGACCGCGACGATCACCGCCCCCGCGGCGAGGAAGAACCGCCCGAAGCCGGTCAGCGGGACGAGGTCGGTGCAGGCCAGGACGGCGAACGCGGCGCCGCAGACGACGTTCAGCGCGATCGCGCCGGCCACGAGGCGGCGCGGCAGTACGGGCTGCCGGGCGAGCAGCCAGAACGCCGCCGCGCCGCACACCATTCCGCACCCGGACACCACCGCAAGCCCGCGCGGCAGCCCCAGCGGGGTGGTGGTCAGCGCGGCGGCGGCCAGCATCAGCACGGCGAACGCGGCCGTGCTCGCGCTGTCGGTCCGCAGCACCGTCCGCAGCAGCCAGGACGCGTCCCGGGCGGGGCGGCGCCCCGAGGCGGAGAGGGGAGAGGTCGAGGTGGTCATGCGGGCCTCCTTGGCCTGTGACGGTGCGTACGGAGCACCCCGTACGGGCGGTCCGTACGGAGTGGTCCGTACGGAGTGGTCCGTACGCATCGAACGGTGGCAAGGGGCAGGTGGCGCGGGCAATGACCTCCGAGGTCATGGACGCCGCGACCGGCGACGTTAGGCTCAAGGTCATGAGCGCCGAACTCGCCGCGTCAGCAGTACCGTTCGCCCGCGACGCCGCGTCCGACGGCCGGCCGCGCGTCGGCACCCTGCTGCGCGACTGGCGGCGCCGCCGCCGGCTCAGCCAGCTCGAACTGGCCCTGCGCGCCGACAGCTCCGCCCGGCACCTGTCCTGCGTGGAGACCGGCCGGGCCCGCCCCAGCCGCGCGCTGGTGCTGCGCCTCGCCGAGCACCTCGACGTGCCGCTGCGGGAGCGCAACAGCCTGCTGCTGGCGGCCGGTTACGCGCCCGCCTACCGGGAGAGCGGGCTGGAGGACGACGGGCTGCGGTCCGTGCGCGGCGCCCTGGACATGATGCTGACCAGCCATCTGCCGTACCCGGCGGTGGTCGTCGACCGCGGCTGGAACGTCGTCACCGGCAACCGCGCCATGGGCGTCCTCCTGGACGGCGTACCCCCGGAGCTGCTCGCGCCCCCGGCCAACGTGGCCCGCATGGCACTGCACCCCGAAGGGCTCGCCGCCCGGTGCACCAACCTCCCCGAAGTACGTGACCACTTCATGGAGCGGCTGCAACGCGAGGCCGAGGCCACCGGGGACCCCGAACTGCGCGCGCTGTACGAAGAGGTGCGTGCCTACGGTCCTCCGGAGGCGGCGACCACGCTCGCCCACGAGCCCACCGGACCGCGCACCCCGGAGGCCGTCCTCCCCCTCCGCTTCCGCACCCCGCACGGCGAGCTGGCCCTCTTCAGCACCATGGCCGTCATCGGAGCCCCCAACGACGTCACCCTCTCCGAACTGGCCATCGAGCTCTTCTTCCCCCTCGACGACCGGACGGCGGAGGTGCTGCGCACGCTCGACGACGCGGCCGGCTAGCCGGGCCCCGTCCGCCGAACGTCCGTCGCGCTCAGCCTGCGGCCTGACGTGAGGGTCAAGCAAGCAGGGGAACCTCAGGCCCTCGGGAAGCGTTCCTCCAGTACGGCGCCGAACAGCGCCTCCACGTCCTCGCGGTCCAGGCCCTCCGCGCGGGCCCGGTCCAGCCAGCCCGCCAGCTCGGCCCGGAGCACCGCGTCCCCGGCGGACTCCGGACGGGCGAGCGTGCGGCTCACGAAGGTGCCCAGGCCCGGGCGTGGCTCCACCAGGCCCTCGCGCTCCAGCTCGCGGTATGCCTTGAGCGTGGTGTTCGGATTGACCTTCGTGGCGGCGGCGACCTGCGCGGCGGTCGGCAGCCGGTCGCCCTCCACGAGCGTGCCCAGCCGCAGCGCCTGCCGCACCTGCTGGACGATCTGCTGGTACGTGGCGACGCCGCTGCGCCGGTCGATGCGGAATTCGACCATGATCAGCGCCTTTCCGCTCGGGGTGCGCGCCAGGGTGCGCGGTGGGTGTTCAGAGCGGCCGCCGGCGGGTCCATTGCACGATGAACGCCACGATCAGGACGGTCGGTACAAGGAGGACGCCCGTACCGCGCCACTGCATGACCGCCATCTGGTCGAAGCTGAAGTACTCGACGATCTTATGCACGACGCCCAGGTCGGACAGGCACGCCGGCTCCGACTTGGCGTCGACACAGGTGCCCCAGCCCAGGAGGCGGCCGTCGGCGGTGCCCAGCCACTGGTCGAAGTTGATCGCGGCGGCCGGGATGTCCGGGAAGTCGCCGGAGGCGGGGCCGGTCGCCGTGTGCGGGGTGGCGAGGCGGGGCCGCAGATAGTCCAGGGCGAACGACGTGCCGGTGGCGGCGACGAGCGTGAGCAGCATGGCGGGCACCACGCGGCGTACGAGCATGCCCACGGCGATCCCGCAGCTGGTCAGGAACAGCGCCAGGGCGACCGGCAGCGGGCCCGTGATGTCGAAGACGGTGCCTCCGAACCAGTCGCCGTAGTTCACGAGCCGGCTCGCCGGTGACCACAGAGCGGTGAAGGCGAGGGACATCAGCGTGGTGCTGACGAGGACGGCCAGCAGCGGCAGTGCCACGGTCGCGGCGATCCAGCGGGTCCGCGGGACGGACTGGGTGGTGGCCAGCCGTACGGTGCCGTGCTCCTGCTCGCCCGCGATCAGCGGGGCGCCGAGGAAGATGCCCAGGAGGGTCGGCAGGGACGACAACGCGTACATGCGGTCGAACACCGGCTTGTAGATCTGGTCGAACTTCTCGGCGTGGCTGTCGTCGTTGCCGTACTGGGCGACGAACTCCAGCACGCCGGCGCGGTGGTAGAGGCAGTACCCGCACACCACCACCGTGACGGCGGCCAGCAGCAGGAACGCCGTGCGGTTGCGGCGCCACACCAGCCAGGTCAGGCCGTGCAGCGGGCCGCCGCTGCGGGCCGTGGCGGTACGGGCGTCGGTCAGCGCGCTCACGCCGCCTCCAGGTGGTTCGAGGGCCGGGCAGCGGCCGTGATCAGGGGCGGGGCGTCGGGGGAGCGGAGGTAGCCGAGCAGGACCTCTTCCAGGCCGGGCACGGCGGTCTCCCACGGGCCGTCGGGCAGCTCGGCCCGGGGCCCCTCGCTCCGTACGAGTGCGGTGAACTGCCGCCCCGTGACGCGGGTCTCCACGACCGTGTGGCCGTCGGTCAGCTCCCGGGGCGGGGCGCCGTTCTCCGCCGCGCCGGTGAGCAGCGTGTGCGCGGGCAGCAGCGCGTCGGTGTCGCCCGCCATCCGCAGCCGGCCCCCGGCCAGCACGAGGAGGAAGTCGCACATCTCCTCCAGGTCGGCGAGCACGTGGGACGACATGAGCACCGTCGTGCCGTGCTCGGCGGCCTCGGCCATCAGCAGGCCGGACAGCTCGTGCCGGGCGAGCGGGTCGAGGTCGGCCATCGGCTCGTCGAGCAGCAGCAGCTGCGGGCGCTTTCCGAAGGCCAGCGCGAACGCGACCCGGGTGCGCTGCCCTCCGGACAGCGTCCCGACCCTGGCGTCCGGCGCGATGTCCCCGGACCGCACGATGCGCTCCGCCGCCGCCTGGTCCCAGCGGGGGTTCAGCTCGCGGCCCATGCGCAGCGTCTCGGCGACCGTGAACCGCTTGTACAGCGGCTTGTCCTGCGCCAGGAAGGCGAACCGGGACAGCACGGCGGGGTCGGTGACGGGCACGCCGAACAGCTCCAGCGTTCCGGTGGTCGGCCGGACGAGCCGGGTGGCGGCCCCGAGGAGCGTGCTCTTGCCCGCGCCGTTCGGCCCGACGAGCGCGCAGACCCGGCCGGCGGGCAGCCGGAAGGACAGGTCCCGCAGGGCCCAGCCGCGCCGGTACTTCTTGCCCAGCTCCCGGGCTTCCATCGCGATGGCTTCACTCATCCCGGCCCCCCCCTTTCACTAGTTAATTAGTGGAATGAGTATGGGAGGGTGCCCGGGAGGATGTCAACAAAGATCGAGAACGCGGGGGCGAGGCTCGGTGGCCCTCGGCGAACCGGCGTTACAGCAGCTTGCCGAAGCAGCGGCTGTCGTCGTACTCCCGGTAGTGCCCGAACTTCGGCACCGGCCGGTAGCCGCTGGACGCGTACAGCTCCAGCGCCTCCGGCTGCTTGATCCCGGTCTCCAGCACCATCCGCGTCCGCCCGGCGGCGCGCGCGTCGTCCTCCAGCGCGGCCAGGATCCGGCGCGCCAGCCCGCGCCCGCGCGCCTCGGCCGTCACGAACATCCGCTTGATCTCGGCGTCGCCGTCCGAGTACCCCTCGTCGTTGGCGTCCTGCCGGCGCCAGCCGCCGGTCGCCAGCGGGCGGCCGTCCTCGTACGCGAGCAGGTAGATCCCGTTCGGCGGCGCGAACATCTCCGGATCGAGCGGGGTGACGTCGGGGTCGCCGTACCGCAGCACGTACTCCTGCTGCACCAGCTCATCGAGCTTCACGGCGTCGGGGTGGTCGTACCGCACGGGGCGGACAACGGGCGAAATCTCCATTCATGGAATCGTACGGGCGTCCGACCGCGTGGGGCGAGCGCGTTCCGTGAGTCGGTATCGTGCCCGGATGCTCACCGTGACCTCAGTAAACGTCAATGGCCTGCGGGCCGCCTCGAAGAAGGGCTTCGTGCCGTGGCTGGCGGAGACCGCCGCGGACGTGATCTGCCTGCAGGAAGTACGTGCCGAGCTCGACCAGCTCCCGGCGGGGGTGCGGGCGCCCGAGGGCTGGTTCGCCACGTACGCGCCGGCCGCGGCCAAGGGGCGGGCCGGCGTGGCGCTGCTCACGCGCCGGGAGCCGGACGAGGTGCGGGTGGGCTTCGGGTCGGCGGAGTTCGACACCAGCGGCCGCTACGTCGAGGCCGACCTCCCGGGCGTCACGGTCGCCAGCCTCTACCTGCCCTCCGGCGAGGTCGGCACGGACCGGCAGGACGAGAAGGAACGCTTCATGGCGGAGTTCCTGCCGTACCTGGTGGAGCTGAAGGGCAAGGCGGCGGCGAACGGCCGCGAGGTCGTGGTCTGCGGCGACTGGAACATCGCCCACCAAGAGGCCGACCTCAAGAACTGGAAGGCCAACCAGAAGAAGGCCGGCTTCCTCCCCGAGGAGCGCGCCTGGCTCACCCGCGTCCTGGACGAGGCGGGCTACCGGGACGTCGTCCGCGCCCTCCACCCGGACGTCGCGGGCCCGTACTCCTGGTGGTCCTACCGCGGCAAGGCGTTCGGCAACGACGCGGGCTGGCGCATCGACTACCAGATGGCCACCCCGGCCCTCGCGGACCGCGCACTGAAGGCATTCGTGGAACGCGCCGCGACCTACGACCAGCGGTGGTCCGACCATGCTCCGGTGACGGTGGTGTACGACCTCTGAGCCGGTCCGGGATGCCCGGGGTGGTGAGCCCCGGGCGTCCCCGGTGCCGTTCACTCGCGTGTCCGAGTCGGGGACTCCAGCGCGACGTTTCTTTCACTCGTTCATGCGTGTTAGTCGGCATATCTCCTGGTTTCATGCTTTGTTGCGTTTTGTCGACATTGACGCCGCGCGGTCGTTCCGGTCGTGCGGCAAGCCAGGAGAGGAAACGCAACATGCGGTACAGGATCAAGGCTGTGTCCGGCGCGGTGGCCGGAGCGGCGCTGCTGCTCGCCCAGGCGGGGACCGCCATGGGTGACCCCGGCGGCCGGCCCGCCGCCCCGGGGAAGGGGGACTTCCGCATCGCCAGCGCTGCCGACGGCCGCTGCCTGGCGCCCCGTGCGGCCAAGGGAATGCTGGATCTGTCGCTCATCACCTGCGGCAGCCAGGGCGCGACCGACGTGTTCGGGCTGAAGCCGCACGCCGAGCGGTTCCAGCTGCGCAGCGACGCGAAGAAGGGCTGCCTCGGCATCAACCCCGCACGGAAGCTGATGTTCCCGTCCTGCTCGGTGAAGCAGATGACGGACTGGACGTTCACGAAGCACGGCGCCGGTTACCAGATCCGCAGACCCGGCACGGACCCCAGTCGGGGACAGCTGCGCGGTGCGCCCCAGCAGGACTGCGTCACCGAGATCCTCGACCGGAAGAAGGGCGACCGCGTCGCCCTGAAGCCGTGCTCCCTCAAGGACCCGCGGCAGATCTGGAAGCTGACCGAGGTCCGGCAGGCGGCGGCCGCGCAGCAGCAGGACCCGGTGCAGCAGCCGCAGAACGGTAAGCAGGAGCCGGCGAAGCCGGAGCCTGGCCACCACGACGCTGCCAAGCCGGAGCCGGCGAAGCAGGACGCGACGAAGCAGGACGCGACGAAGCCCGCGTCCGGTCACCACGAGGCCGCGAAGCCGGACCACGGGAAGCCGGCGGCCGCCAAGCCGGAGCCCGGCCACCACGACGCGGCCAAGCAGCAGCCCGGCCACCACGAGGCGGCGGCTCAGCCGGAGGCGGCCAAGCCCGAGGAGGCGAAGCCCGCGGGGACCCAGCCGCACGTGGCGAAGCCGGCGGGCGCGTAGCCGGTAAGTAGTGCGAGGAGCCCGTTCCCGGCGCGCGCAGGCCGCCGGGAGCGGGCTCAGTCCGCTTCCGGGCCGCCCGCCGCCGTCTCGCCCGTCGCCGTCTCGTCCGCCCCCGTGCCGCCCGCCCAGGAGGACAGTTCCGTGCCGATGCGGCGGTCCATGGCCATGGACAGCTCGGCGTCGACGATGCTCTTGGAGAGCGGGCGGAGCTTGTCGATGGTCCCCGCGATCCTGGTGAGCTCCTCGGGGCCGAGCGTGCCGCCGGCCGCCGCGCGCGCCAGTACGTCCTGCAGGACGTGGGTGCGGATGACCGTGATGAACAGCTCGGCCAGCGCGTCGGCGTGCGCGCGCACCTGGCGCCCGGCGTCCAGTACGGCGGCGAGCGGCACGCCCTCGGCGACCAGGTCGGTGGAGGCGTCCAGCAGCCGGCGGCTGATGTGCACGAACTCGTCGCCGTCCACGGCGAGATAGCCGATGTCCAGGGACTTGGCGAGGTTGTCGACCGTCACATGGTCCTTGAAGTGGTCGGCCAGCTCCTCGGGGGTGAGCCGGACCGGTGTCTCCTCCGAGAAGGGGGCCACCAGCGAGCCGCTGTCCAGCCCCAGCAGCTCGCCGACGTCCCGGCCGCTCTCGAAGGCGGTGAGCAGCTGTGCGATGCCGCCGAGGTTGTGACCGCGCTCCAGCAGGCCCGCGATGGTCCGGAGCCGGGCCAGGTGGTGCTCGTTGTACCAGGCGATGCGGCCCTCGCGGCGGGGTGGCGGGATGAGCTTGCGCTCGCGGTAGAAGCGCAGCGTACGCACCGTGATGCCGGCCTCCTTGGCCAGCTCGGTCATGCGGAACTCGCGTTCCTTCGGGCCGTCCTTGGTGCCTGTCTTCGCTTCCACGGCTTCAGCCTATGCCGAGGGTCCGGAGGCGCTGCGAGGTGCAACCGCCGGTAACTTCCTCCCGTCCAACCCCTACCGCTCAGTACGTACCTCGCCTACTCTCCGACTGTGCCAGTGATTACTGGCGCGGTTCGGAGCGGGTCAGGGACGGACACAGGAGGCGCGGCATGGCCGAGCGCGAGCGCGAGCACGAACACGTACGGGTGGCGGTGATCGGATCGGGATTCGGTGGCCTGGGGGCCGCCGTCCGGCTGCGCCGCCAGGGAATCACCGACTTCGTCGTCCTGGAACGGGCCGACTCGGTGGGCGGCACCTGGCGCGACAACAGCTATCCGGGATGCGCCTGCGACGTCCCCTCTCACCTGTACTCCTTCTCCTTCGCGCCCAACCCCGAGTGGCCGCGGAACTTCTCCGGGCAGCCGCACATCCGGGCGTACCTGGAGAAGGTCACCGACACCTTCGGGCTGCGCCCGCACATCCGCTTCAACGCGGAGGTGCGCAGCGCGCGCTGGAACACCGACGAGCTGTACTGGGAGATCGAGACGGCGCAGGGGACGCTCACCGCCGACATGCTCGTCTCGGCGACCGGGCCGCTCTCCGACCCGCAGATACCCGACGTCCCGGGCCTCGACGGCTTCGAGGGCAAGGTCTTCCACTCGGCCCGCTGGGACCACGACTACGACCTGCGCGGCAAGCGCGTCGCGATGATCGGCACGGGCGCCTCGGCGATCCAGATCGTGCCCGCGATCCAGCCGACCGTGGACAGGCTGACCGTCTTCCAGCGGACGCCCCCGTGGGTCATGCCGCGCGCGGACCGGAAGATCACCCGCGCCGAGCACTGGCTGCACACCAAGGTGCCCGCCACCCGGGCGCTCCGCCGCCAGCTCCTGTGGGGCATCCGCGAGCTCCAGGTCTCCGCGTTCACCAAGCGGCCCAAGGAGCTGGGCATGGTCCAGGCGCTGGCCAAGGCGCATATGCACCGGGCGGTCAAGGATCCCGCGCTGCGCGCCAAGCTCACCCCCGACTACACCATCGGCTGCAAGCGCATCCTGCTGTCCAACAGCTACTACCCGGCGCTCGCCAAGCCCAATGTGGACGTCGTCGCCTCCGGTCTGAAGGAGGTGCGCGGCAACACCCTGGTCGCCACGGACGGCACCGAGACCGAGGTCGACGCGATCATCTTCGGCACCGGCTTCCACGTCACCGACATGCCCATCGCCGAGCGGGTGACCGGCGCGCACGGCACCACGCTGGCCGAGGAGTGGAAGGACGGCATGGAGGCGCTGCGCGGCAGCAGCGCGGCCGGCTTCCCCAACTTCCTCACGATCATCGGGCCCAACACCGGGCTCGGGAACAGCTCGATGATCCTCATCATCGAGGCCCAGCTGAACTACATGATCGACTACCTGCGCCAGCTCGACCTCCTCGGCGACCGGATCGCCCTGGACGCCCGCCCCTCCGCGGTGCACGCCTGGTCGGCGGGCATCCAGAAGCGGATGGAGCGGACCGTGTGGAAGACCGGCGGCTGCGACAGCTGGTACCTGGACGCCAACGGCCGCAACACGACCGTCTGGCCCGGCACCACCGCCGAGTTCCGCAAGGTCACCCGGCAGGTCGACCTCGCCGAGTACGAGGTGCTGCGGCCACAGCCGGGCACGGCGACCGGGGACGCCGAGGCGGACAAGACCGTGGAGGCCGTCGCATGAGCCGCCCGCCGCACGTCACCAGCGGGCGCTACGCCCCGCCGACCGCCCGCCGCGAGCTGACCGTCACCTCGGCCGACGGCTCCCGGCTGCACACCGAGATCCACGGCCCCGAGGACGCGCCCGCCGTCGTCCTCGCGCACGGCTGGACCTGTTCCACCGCCTTCTGGGCCCCGGTCGTACGGGAGCTGGCCACCGACCACAAGGTCGTCGTCTACGACCAGCGCGGCCACGGCCGCAGCCCGGCGGCCGGCCCCGGCGGCTACAGCACCGAGGTGCTGGCCGACGACCTCGAAGCCGTACTGGCCACCGCGCTGGAGCCGGGCGAGAGAGCCGTACTGGCCGGGCACTCCATGGGCGGCATGACCGCGATGGCCGCGGCCCGCCGCCCGGGGATGCGCGAGCGCGCCGCCGCGGTACTGCTGTGCAGCACCGGCGCCGCCGACCTCGCGGCGGAGTCCCGGGTGATACCGCTGCGCTCGCCCGGCGCGCGCCGCTTCGCGCACCGCGCCGTCCTCGGCTCGCGCGCCCCGCTGGGCCCCGTCACGCCGCCCGGCAAGCGCGTCCTGAAGTACGCCACGATGGGTCCGCACGCGACGCCCGAACAGATCGAGGCGTGCGCCCGCATCGTGCATTCCTGCCCGGTCGGGGTACGCGCCCAGTGGGGCAAGGTCCTCGCGAGCCTGGAGTTGACCGGCGAGGTGGCCCGCCTGGCCGTGCCCACCGCGATACTGCAGGGCACCGCAGACAGGCTCACCCCGATCGTGCTCGCCCGCCGGCTGGCCTCCGTACTGCCCAACTGCCTCGGCCTCACCGAACTGCCGGGGCTGGGCCACATGACGCCCATCGAGGCGCCGGACGTGGTCGCCGGCAGGATCCGGGAGCTGGTCCGGGACCACCTGACCGCGGCCGCCCCCGAGCCGGCCGTGCTCGCCCCGCAGCAGAAGACGAAGGCGCGGCGCGCCAGGGAAGCGAAGGAGAAGACGGCATGAGTGGACGCAGGACCCTGGAGGGCCAGGTCGTCGTCGTCACCGGTGCGGCCCGGGGCGTCGGCGAGCTGCTGGCCCGCAAGCTGTCGGCCCGCGGCGCCACCCTCGCGCTGGTCGGCCTGGAGCCGGACGAGCTGAAGAAGGTCGCCGCTTCCTTGCACGGCGAGGCCGCCCACTGGCACGCCGACGTCACCGACCACGAGGCGCTCGCCCAGGTCGCGCAGGAGGTGAAGGCCCGCTTCGGCAAGGTGGACGTGGTGGTCGCCAACGCGGGCGTCGCCACCGGCGGCCCGTTCGTCGACTCCGACCCGGTCGCCTGGAAGCGCGTCATCGAGGTCAACCTCATCGGCGGCGCGGTCACCGGGCGCGCCTTCCTGCCCGTACTGATGGAGTCCCGCGGGTACTTCCTGCAGATCGCCTCGCTCGCCGCGATCACCCCGGCGCCGATGATGACCGCGTACTGCGCGTCCAAGTCGGGCGTCGAGGCGTTCGCGCACAGCCTGCGCGCCGAGGTCGGGTACAAGGGCGTGAAGGTCGGCGTGGGCTATCTGAGCTGGACCGACACCGACATGGTGCGCGGCGCCGACCAGGACGACGTGATGCGCGAGCTGCGCCAGCGGCTGCCCTGGCCGTCGAACAAGACGTATCCGCTGAGCCCCGCCGTCGACCGGATCGTGGCCGGCATCGAGCGCCGCTCCGCGCATGTGTACGGGCAGTGGTGGCTGCGCGGAATGCAGTCCATCCGCGGCTATCTGCCTGCGATCATCGGGTCGGTGGGGCAGCGCGAGATGAAGCGCTTCGGTGACCGGCTGGACGGCATGAAGGTCGGGCTGGTGGGCGCCGGCGGCGCGGCGGACGAGAGCGCGCGGTCGCAGCGGTAACCAACGCGTCACCTGTCCGAAATGATGCTTCTGTGGGTTTATGTCACACTGGTGTACGTTCTGTCGTCACCCCCACGGGAGTACACGTCATGGGCCTCATAGACCAGTTCCGGGCGAAGCAGCGGGAGCTCGACGAGCGGGCGCGGCAAATGACCGGTGACGAGGACGTGCCGGAGCGCACCCAAGAGGCGGCGTCCCGCCCGCGCAAGACCTCCGAGGAGGGTCTGGACGCCTGAACCGGCCTTCGCATACGTGAGGGGCGCACCCGGGCCACCGGGTGCGCCCCTCGCTCTGTGCGCACTCTGTGCGTTTACCCCCGCGGCGGCAGCGTCGGCCGGCTGTTGTCGGGGACGTTGGCGAGCCCGGGCGGGTCCGTCGCCGGGTGCCGCTCCAGCAGCTCCAGCGCCGTACGGACGGCGACGCCCAGCTGCGGGTTGCGGCCCTCCGCCCACTGGAGCGGCGAACGCAGCGCCTGGATGTCGGCTTCCACGCCGCGGTTCTCCACGTCCCAGCCGTACGCGTCGAACCACGCGGCGTTCATCGGGACGGTGATCGACGTGCCGTCGCCGAGGCGGTGCCGGCCGGTCATGCCGACCACCCCGCCCCAGGTGCGCAGGCCCACCACCGGGCCGATGCCCTGGAGTTTGAAGGCCGCGATGATCATGTCGCCGTCGGAGGACGTCATCTCGTCCGCGACCGCCACGACCGGTCCGCGCGGCGCGTTCGACACATACGTCACCGGCTGCGCGTCCCGGGTCAGGTCCCAGCCCACGATCGTGCGGGTCAGCTTCTCGATGACCAGCTCGGAGATGTTGCCGCCGGCGTTGCCCCGTACGTCCACGATCAGCGCCGGGTGCGAGACCTCCATCCGCAGATCGCGGTTGAACTGCGCCCAGCCGGAGCCGCCCATGTCGGGGATGTGCAGATAGCCGCACTTGCCGCCGCTCAGCTCGCGCACCACCTCGCGGCGCTTGGCCACCCAGTCCTGGTACCGCAGCGGCCGCTCGTCGATCAGCGGCACGATCGCCACGCGGCGGGAGCGGCCGTCGCCTTCGGGGGACTCGAAGGTCAGCTCCACGGTGGTGCCGCCCGCCGCTGCCAGCAGGGGAAACGGGCCCGTCACCGGGTCGACCGCGCGGCCGTCGATGTGCGTGAGCACCGCGCCCTCGCGGATGCCCGTACCGGCCAGCGGGGAGCGGGCCTTGGAGTCGGAGGAGTCGCCGGGCAGGATGCGCTTGAGGATCCAGCGGTCGTTGCGGCACACGAAGTTGGCGCCCAGCAGGCCGATCGCGCGCTGGTAGTGCGGCGGGCCCTCGTTGCGCCGCGCGCCGGTGACGTACGCGTGCGAGGTGCCCAGCTCGCCCATCACCTCGCGGAGCAGGTCGGCGAACTCGTCCGGGGAGGCGACCCGCTCGACCAGCGGGCGGTACTGGTCCAGCACGGCGCCCCAGTCGATGCCGCACATGCCCGGATCCCAGAAGTAGGACCGCACGATGCGGCCCGCCTCGTCGAACGCCTGCCGCCACTCCGCCGCCGGGTCCACGTCGTGCAGGATGCGCCGCAGGTCCAGGAAGACCGTGGAGTCGGCGTCCGGGGTCTCCAGCGCGGGCACCGACCGCAGATCGCCCTCGTCGTTGATCACGAGACGGGTGCCGTCGCCGCTGAGCGCGTAGGAGTCGATCGAGCCGGTCAGCTCCGTGCGCTTGGCCTTGACCAGGTCGAAGTGTTCCAGCGTGGGCTGGCCCGAGGTGTTGTCCGGGTTGGCGAAGGTCTCGCCCAGCGCCCCGGAGATCGGCCAGCGCAGCCACACCAGCCCGCCGCCGGCCACCGGCGCGAGCGCGGAGTACTTTGAGGCCGCGACCGGGAACGGCGTCACCCGGCTGGGCAGCCCTTCCACCTCCACCAGCACCATGCCCTCGGCCGCCGTGTCCACCGGGTCCAGGCCACCGGCGGCCGGCCGGCCCTCGGGGGAGAGCGCGAAGGGTGAGGGCGTGGCGGAGTTCAGCGGGACCAGGTACGGGCGGCAGCCCAGCGGAAAGGACAGGTCGCCGGTGTGCACGTCGTAGACCGGGTCGAAGCCGCGCCAGGACAGGAACGCGAGGTAGCGGCCGTCGCGGGTGAAGACCGGCTGCTCGTCCTCGAAGCGCCCGTTGGTGACGTCGACGACCGTCCCGTCGCCCAGCTTGGCGATCCTGATCTTCCGCAGCGACCGGCCGATGCCCGGATGCGACCAGGTCAGCCACTTGGAATCGGGCGAGAACGCCAGGTCGCGCACCGGTCCGTTGTCCGAGCGCACCAGTTCGGTGACCTCGCCGTCGCCCTCCTCGGAGGCGTCCACCAGCAGCAGCCGCCCGTCGTTCGCGGCCACCGCCAGCCGCTCGCCGTCCGGCGCCGACACCAGCTCGTGCACCCGGCCGAGCTGCCCGGCGGCGAGCCGGCGCGGCTCCTCGGGCCCGGACGCCTTCGGCAGGTCCGAGATCTCGATGGCGTCCTCGCCCACCACATCGGTGATGTACGCGATCCGGCCCGTGTCGCCCAGCATCTCCGGCAGCCGGACCCGCACGCCCGGCATGTCGTGGATCGTGCGCGCCGGGCCGTCGCGGTGCGTGAGCCAGTACAGGCTGCCGCGGACGCCGACCGCGCTGGCCCGGCCCGTGGCGTCCACCGCGAGGGAGGTGACGTTGGCGGCGGCGGGCACCTGATGCGTGCGGCGGCCCGTGCGCGGCCCGCCGAGCCGGACCGGCAGCTTGCGCGGCCTGCCCGCCGGGCTCAGATCGTCCACCAGCCACAGCTCGCCCGCGCACTGGTACACGATGCGCTCGCCGTCGCTGGCGGCGTGCCGGGCGTAGAAGTCCGCGTGATCGGTGTGGCGGCGCAGGTCCGTGCCGTCGGGGAGGCACGAATAGACGTTGCCGACGCCCTCGTGGTCGGAGAGGAAGGCGATGCGGCCGTCGACGAACATCGGGGTGTCCAGATGGCCGTTGATCTCCGGCACCAGCTGCGTGCCGTGCAGCCACAGCCGCCCCGTCGCGCCGCCGCGGTACCGCTTCCAGGCCGCGGGCTCGTGCGGCGGGGTGCCGCTGAGCAGCAGTGTCTGGTGTTCGCCATTGATGTCGGCGACCGCGATGTTCGACACCGGGCCCCACGGCAGCCGTCCGCCGGGGCTGCCGTCCGTCGGCAGCTTGTACGCCCAGGAGTAGTACGAGAACGGCTGGCCGTGCGAGGACACCGCCAGGATCTCGCCGTCCGGGGTCCAGCCGCACACCCGGGCGTCCACGCTGCCCCAGTAGGTCAGCCGGCGGGCCGGGCCGCCCTCGGCGGGCACCAGGTGAACCTCCGGGTCCAGGCTGCGCCATGTGGTGAACGCGATCTCGCTGCCGTCGGGGGAGAAGCGCGGATGGCTCACCCGTGTGCGGTCCACGGTCAGCCGCCAGGCGCGGGGCGGCTCGGCGTCCTCCGGGACGACCGGTGCCACCCACAGGTCGTCCTCGGCGGCGAAACACAGCGTGTCCCCGTGGATGTGGGGGAAGCGGAGGTAGGAACCGCCGCTGCTGCCTCCGTCCGGCTTGACCGGCCGCAGGCGGCCGCGGGCTCTGGCGGGGGCGGACTGCGTCTCCGAGGGCGGCTCGACAGCCTCCTGTGCGTCGCTCACCCGTCCATCGTTTCGGCCTAGGCAGGCCGCGGCAACTCGACTCCCATAAGTCACCCCAAGGGGTGACGGTGCGTGGAGCCGTGCCCCACGCTTCCCTCCGGGCGTGCGCCGGTGCCGCACGCGGTGGTGGCCGATGTCATATCGCGTCGCTGCCGGTACGGAGCGAAATGCTCCTCGGCCGCCGCAGACCCGGGGAAAAGAGGGGAATTGCCGCCCTTTGCCGGTGCCGTCGGGGGTGCCCCCGACGGACGCAGGGGTAGTGACCTCCCCGAACGGGCAGTTCCGCGGTACGAGCGCTCTTGCACATGATTTGCAGTACGACCACCATGAGTGGGTTACGACCACGAGCGGAGAGCCCAGCCATGCATGTCCCCGACGGATTCATCGATGCCCCGGTCTCGGTGGCGACCGGTGCGGTCGCCGCGGCCGCCGTCGCGGTCAGCCTGCGCGGCGCCCGCCGCGAGCTGGGCGGCGACGGCCTGGGCGGTGAGCGCACCGCGCCGCTCGCCGGCCTCGTCGCCGCGTTCATCTTCGCCGTACAGATGCTGAACTTCCCCGTGGCCGCCGGCACCAGCGGCCACCTCCTGGGCGGAGCCCTGGCCGCGATACTCGTCGGCCCCTATACAGGGGTCCTCTGCGTCTCCGTCGTCCTGCTCATGCAGGGCGTCCTCTTTGCCGACGGCGGCCTCACCGCGCTCGGCGTCAACATCACGGACATGGCCGTGACCACGACGGTCGTCGCCTATCTGCTCTTCCGCGGCCTGGTGAAGGTACTGCCGCGCAAGCGCCGCTCGATCACCGTCGCGAGCTTCGTCGCCGCCCTGGTCTCCGTCCCCGCCGCCGCCCTGGTCTTCACCCTGCTCTACGCGCTCGGCGGCACCGCCGACGTCTCCACCGGCAAGGTGCTGACCGCCATGGTCGGCGTGCACGTGCTCATCGGCATCGGCGAGGCCGTCATCACGTCCCTCACGGTCGGCGCGGTCATCGCCGTACGGCCCGACCTCGTGTACGGCGCGCGCGGCCTCACCAAGCCGCTCGAACTGAAGGTCACCCCCGTCGCCGCGCCCACAGCACCGGGCGCGCCCCGCCCCGAGCCGGTCGCCGCCCCGGTGGTCGCGGCCGAGGCGGCGCCCACGGCCGAGGCCGAGCCGAAGGCCCCCGCGCCGGCCCCTGCCCACCGCTCCGCCAAGCGCGTCTGGCTCGCCGGTGTCGCCGCCGCCCTGGTCTGCGCCGGCGGCATCAGCTACTACGCCTCCGCCAGCCCCGACGGCCTGGAGAAGGTCGCCCAGGACCAGGGCCTCGACAAGCAGGAGAAGGACCACGCCGCCAAGGACTCCCCGCTCGCCGACTACAGCGTCAAGGACATCACCGACGCCCGGCTCTCCGGCGGCCTGGCGGGCGTGATCGGCGTCGGCGCGACCCTGGCCGTCGGCACCGGAGTCTTCGTGGTCGTCCGCCGCCGCCGTGACGCAGCGGATGCCGCCGCTACCGAAGACCGCACCCCCGAGCAGGTCTGACCATGGGGGCAGGCCACGCGCACAAGCTGTACCGCCAAGGGCACTCGCCCGTGCACGCGCTCCCCGCGCACTGCAAGATCGCGGCCGTCTTCGGCTTCGTACTGATCGTCGTCTCCACGCCCCGCGAGGCGGTCTGGGCCTTCGGCCTGTACGCCGTCCTCCTCGCGGCGGTCGCGGCGGCGGCCCGCATCCCCGCCGGCTTCCTCCTCAAGCGCCTCCTCATCGAGGTGCCGTTCGTCGCCTTCGCGCTGCTCATGCCGTTCGTCGCCGAGGGCCCGCGGGTGCACGCCCTCGGCATGTCGCTCAGCGAGTCCGGCCTGTGGGGCGCCTGGAACATCCTCGCCAAGGGCACCCTCGGCGTCGCCGCGTCGGTGCTCCTCGCCTCCACCACCGAACTCCGCGCGCTCCTCCTCGGCCTGCAGCGCCTGAAGATGCCCCCGATGCTCGTCCAGATCGCGTCCTTCATGATCCGCTACGGCGACGTGATCACCGACGAGATGCGGCGGATGCGCATCGCCCGGGTCTCGCGCGGCTTCGAAGCGCGCGGCATCCGCCACTGGGGCGTGCTCGCCAAGTCGGCCGGCGCGCTCTTCATCCGCTCCTACGAGCGCGGCGAACGCGTCCACCTCGCCATGGTCAGCCGCGGCTACACCGGCACGATGCCGGTCACCGACGAAGTGACCGCCGACCGCGCCCAGTGGACCGCCGCCGCGCTCCTCCCCCTCGCCGCCCTCGCCGTCTGCCTCCTCGGATGGACCCTGTGAACACCACCGCCCCCTCCCTCGAAGTCGCCGGCCTCGCCTACGCCTACCCCGACGGCCACCAGGCCCTGTTCGGCGTCGACCTGACCGTCGCGCGCGGCGAGCGGGTGGCCCTGCTCGGCCCGAACGGCGCAGGCAAGACCACCCTCGTACTCCACCTCAACGGCATCCTCGAAGCGGGCGCCGGCACCGTCGCCGTCGCCGGCCTCCCGGTCGCCAAGCGCAACCTCGCGGAGATCCGCCGCCGCGTCGGCATCGTCTTCCAGGACCCCGACGACCAGCTCTTCATGCCGACCGTGCGGGAGGACGTCGCGTTCGGCCCCGCCGCCGCGGGCCTCCGGGGCGCGGAGCTGGAGGAACGTGTCATCGAGGCGCTCGACCGGGTCGGCATGGCCGACTTCGCCGACCGGCCCCCGCACCACCTCTCGTTCGGCCAGCGCCGCCGGGTCGCGGTGGCCACGGTCCTCGCCATGCGCCCCGAGATCCTCGTCCTGGACGAGCCCTCCTCCAACCTCGACCCGGCCTCCCGCCGCGAACTCGCCGACGTACTGCGGTCCCTGGACGTCACGGTCCTGATGGTCACCCACGACCTGCCGTACGCGCTGGAGCTCTGCCCCCGCTCCGTCGTCCTCTCCGGCGGGGTCATCGCCGCCGACGGCCGCACCCAGGAGCTGCTCTGCGACGCGGAGCTGATGGCCGCCCACCGCCTCGAACTGCCTTTCGGCTTCGATCCCCGCTCGGTGACCGCCCCGGTGTGACATGCCCGCGGCGGTTCCTGTGACCCTCCCCACGGCCGACGGGTTCCTGGTCATCAGCACTGATCGGCGCGTTGCACCATGGATGGGTCACAAACGCGACGGATGAGTGGGAAGCGGGAACAGTGGTGGACGTCCACGGCACGGTCGAGGCCGGCTACGAGCCGGTCCGCGATGCCTTCGCGGCGAACTTCGCGCGGCGCGGCGAGCGTGGGGCGGCGGTCGCCGCCTACCGGCACGGGCGCAAGGTCGTCGATCTGTGGGCCGGCGACCGCGACGGCGACGCGGCTGCCGTGGGTACCGAAGCCCCCTGGGAAGAGGGCACCGCGCAGCTCGTCCGCTCCGCGACCAAGGGCGTCGCCGCCGTCGTCCCGCTCCTCCTCCACCAGCGCGGCCAGCTCGACCTGGACGCGCCGGTCGGCACGTACTGGCCCGAGTACAAGGCCGCCGGCAAGGAACGCACGCTGGTCCGCCACCTGCTCTCGCACCGCGCGGGAGTACCGGTACTGGACACCCCGCTCACCCCCGCCGAGGCCGTCGACGGCGTCAGCGGCCCGGCCGCGGTGGCCGCGCAGGCCCCGGCCTGGACCCCCGGCACGGACCACGGCTACCACGCCCAGACGTACAGCTGGCTCCTCTCGGAGCTGGTCCTGCGGGTCACCGGCCGCACGATCGGCGCGTTCGTCGCCGAGGAGATAGCCGGGCCGCTCGGCCTGGACCTGTGGATCGGCCTCCCCGAGGAGGAGGCCGCCCGCGGCCGCGCCGGACGGCTCGCCGAGATCACCCCGCCGCCCGCCCCCGAGGGCGCGGGCCTGCGCGTACGGCCCAAGCGGGCCGTGGCCGAGGCGTACGACGACCCCGCCTCGCTCACCCGACGGGCCTTCGCGGCAATCTCCCCGCACGCCGACGAGAACGCCCCCGAGTTCCGCGCCGCACAGCTCCCCGGCTCCAACGGCATCGCCACGGCGCGCTCTTTGGCCCGTCTGTACGCGGCGCTCATCGGCCCCGTGGACGGCCACCCCCGCCTCTTCGCGCCCGCGACCCTGACGCTGGCCCGTACGGAGGAGTCCGCGGGTCCGGACCGTACGCTCATCGCCTCCTCGCGCTTCGGCCTGGGCTACATGCTGCACGGCCCCACGGCCCCGCTGCTCGCCCCCGGCTCGTTCGGCCACCCGGGCCGCGGCGGCGCCCTCGCCTTCGCCGACCCCGAGTCGGGCCTCTCCTTCGGCTACATCACCAACGGCATGCAGAAGAACGTCACGGCGGACCCGCGCGCGCAGGCGCTGGTCCGCGCGCTGCGGACGACGGTCTGAGGCTGCGGACGACGGTCTGAGGCCCGCGCCTAACTTGTGTGCAGCATCAGCCCGATGCCGACGACCATCAGCCCCGCCGCCGCGATCCGCGGTGCCCCGAAGCGTTCCTTCATGAAGATCGCGCCGATCGCGGCGCCGACGATGATCGAGGACTCGCGGAGCGCCGCGATCGGTGCGAGCGGCGCGCGGGTCTGCGCCCACAGGACCAGTCCGTACGCGAAGACCGAGAGCACGCCGCCGAGCAGCCCGCGGGCGGCGAACGGGCGCAGCTCGGCGAGGAGCGCGCGGCGCCGCGAGACCACCGCGTACGCGGGGATCGCGAGGCCCTCCAGGAGCATCAGCCAGCCGATGTAGCCCAGCGGTGTTCCGGAAGCGCGGACGCCCACGCCGTCGACCGTCGTGTACGAGGCGATCGCCAGGCCCGTGGCGACCGCGGCGATGACCGCGGGCCAGTGCGGCCGGGTACCGGAGCCGCGGATGCCCCACAGGGCGACGCCGAGGAGGCCGGCGGAGGCCAGCGCGACGCCGGTCAGGGCCCAGGCGTCGGGCAGTTCACCGACGAAGACTGCGGCGAGGACGGTGACCACGAGCGGCGCGGTGCCGCGCGCGATCGGGTACATCTGCCCGAAGTCGCCGAGCCGGAAGGACTGCATGAGCAGCGCCTGGTAGACGACGTGCAGGATTGCCGAGGCGATGAGCAGGGGCCAGGCGCCGGCGGCGGGGAGCGGCGATATCGCGGCGAGCACCGCACCGCAGACGGCGCCGCCGGAGCCGACGAGGGTGAAGGCGAGCAACTGGTCCTTGATGCCGTGCGCGATCGCGTTCCAGGCGGCGTGGGTGACGGCGGCGGTCAGTACCGCGGCGACGACGAGCGGGGTCACGAAGTGTGCTCGCGGACGTCCACGACGCGGCCGCCGGCGTGCTCGACGAGCGACTTGGGGTCGAGCGGGAAGACGGTGTGCGGGGTGCCGGCGGCGGCCCAGACCGTGCCGTGGGCCAGCAGTCCCTGGTCGGCCAGGACGGTGGTGCGGGTGCGGTGGCCGAAGGGCGGTACGCCGCCGATCGCGTAGCCGGTCGTCTCGCGGACGAGATCGGCGTCGGCGCGGCCGACGTGCTGCGCGCCCAGCTCGGCGCGGACCTTGTCGAGGTCGACCCGGGAGGCCCCGTCCATGAGCACGAGAACGGGCACCCCGTCCGCTTCAAAGATCAGGGACTTGACGATCTCGGAGGGCTCGCAGCCGACAGCGGCGGCGGCCTGCGCCGCGGTGCGGGTGGCGTCGGGGAAGCGGCGTACCTCGACTTCGAGGCCCAGCTCGCGCAGGGCGGCGGCGAACAGGGGGTGAGCGTCGGCTGAAGTACTCATGGCCCGCACGCTAGCGAAAGCTGTACGGGCCATGCGACCGGAAAAGGGGGCCGTCCGCGATGTGGACGGCCCCCTTCCGGAGGACTGGGTGCTGCTGTCAGCCCTGGTTGAGGATGGCGCGGACCACCGGGCCCGCGTTGTCGCCGCCGTGGCCACTGGCCGGGACGACGGCCGAGGCAGCGAGGTCACCGTTGTAGGCGGTGAACCAGGCGTTCGGCTTCTTCTGGTTGTCGACCTCGGCCGAGCCGGTCTTGGCGCCGATGTCACCGCTGAGGCCCGACATCGCCTTGGCGCCGGTGCCGGACGTGGCGGTCAGCTTCATCAGGGACTTCATCGCGGACGCGGTGGCCGGCTTCATGTTCCGGGAAGCCTTGGCGAGCGTCCGGTTGTCGATGTCCGGGGAGACCAGGTACGGCTGGCGGAAGCTGCCGGACTGGACGGTCGCCGCGATGGAGGCGACGTTCAGCGGGTTCATCCGGACCCCGCCCTGGCCGATGAGCGAGGCGGCCATCTGGGCGTCGCTCTGCACCGGGACGTTGCCGTCGAAGCTGGGGATGCCGGTGTTCCAGGTCATGCCGAGGCCGAAGACGTCCCGGGCCTGCTTGGTCAGGTCGTCGTCCTTCAGCTTCTCGGCCTGCGAGATGAAGGCGTTGTTGCAGGAGGACGCGAAGCTCTGCGCGAAGGTCCCGTCCTTGATCTCGGTCTTGTTGAGGTTCTGGAACTTCCAGCCGCCGTACGTCACGTACTTCGCGCACGGGTGCTTCTTGTTCGGAGAGGTCAGGCCCTTGTCGATGAGCATCGACGCGGTGACGACCTTCATCGTGGAGCCGGGGGCCAGCGAGCCCTGCGTGGCGACGTTGAAGCCCTTCTCGGGCGCGCTGGCGATGGCCAGGATCTCGCCGGTGCTGGGCTTGACGGCGACCGCCGACGCCTTCTTCTTCGCGGCGACCGCCTTCTGCGCGGCGGCCTGGATCTTGGCGTCCAGGGTGGTCTTCAGCGTGCCGGGGGTGCCCTTGGAAAGCACCTTCAGCGTCTGGTCCGGCTTCTGGGCGGCCTTGTTGTCGCTCTTGGCGCGCTCGATGAAGAACTCGATGCCCGGGGTGCCGCCGGCCTTCTCGCCGTACTTGTCGCGCAGGCTGGCGAGGATGCCGGCCAGCTCCGGGTTGCTGTCCTTGGTGATCTCGGTGCCGTTGCGGTCCACCGCCTTGATGGGCGGCGCCTCGCCCTCGCCCGTGCGCAGCGTGTCGCCCTCGCCGAGCCCGGGGTGCACGATCGTGGGCCGCCAG
This sequence comes from Streptomyces purpurogeneiscleroticus, assembly GCF_020024005.1. Lineage (NCBI taxonomy): Bacteria > Bacillati > Actinomycetota > Actinomycetes > Kitasatosporales > Streptomycetaceae > Streptomyces > Streptomyces purpurogeneiscleroticus. The sequence continues at coordinate 13,153 of NZ_NHSG01000371.1, read as the reverse complement.
GCGACGACCGGCTCACCGGTGTCCTTGTCCCGCTCGACGGTGAGGGAGGTGGCGTACGAGACGGCCGCGCTCTTGCCCTGGTACGAGATCTGCCCGGACACCTGGTACGGCACCACGTCGCCCTTGCGGGTCCCGGGGGTCAGCTTCAGCTGACTGATGTGGGCCTGCTTGGCGACACCGGTCAGCGCCGTGGTGGCCGCCTCCGTGTTGTCGGTCAGCTTCGCGGCCTCGGCGACCTCGCCCGACTGCCAGGCGTTCAGGAAGCCCGTGGCGGCGGTCTTCACTTCCTTCGCGGAGAGCGGCCCGGTCTTCACCGTCGCGCCGCCGTCAGCGGACTTCCCGTCCGCCGACATGACTTCCTGCTGCGGGGCCTCGTCATCGGATCCCATCAGGGTGTACCCGCCGACGCCTCCCGCGACCAGGGCGATCGCCCCGCCGATCAGCCCGTACCTCACCTCGCGGCGCATGACTTACCGTTCCCCTCCCGAAGAAGCCTGGTCGTCCTTGGGACACGCACACAAGAACGTGCAGCGCACTCTATGGGACACGGGGTATTGGAGTGACCCTCGCGCGTCTCGTTCCGGCATCGGTCCGGTGACACGCAGTCGATGTGCCGGTCACGGAAAAGTCACAGCCGATCCCGGTGTACTCACCACACGCCCACCGTGCCCAGGCACGCAACCATATCCGCCGCTACCGACCGCCCCTGGAACCGCCTACGGAACCGCCCCGCATGGCCTCCCTCACACGTGGCCCGGCACGACCCCGACCTGTTACGGTGCCCCGCCCGCGCGTGCCGCCCCGCTCTTCAACCGCTCGCCGGACGCGAGACCCACTCGCCCACTATTGACGCCTTTACAGGGCAGCGGCAGCATTTTCGGTGGAGCGTTGTCCTCGTTGAAGCAGGGAAGAGTTCTGGGCTCGGTCGCATCCGACATATCGCGAATCCGAGCACCTTTTTCTTCACCTACTGCGCGTGGCCGGCCAAGCGGACTCGGCGTGGCGGGCGGTACGCGTAGATAAATTCATCGGGCGGGAAACCTGATGAGGTGACACCGGTGTTCTTGAGCCGTTTCTCCGGTCCCAAAAGCACGGTCACCGCGGCGGTGACCTTCGGCGCCATCGGATTATTGGCCTTCTGGCTGGGGAGTCGCGACGCGCTGGCGGCGCGAAATATTCCGTATCGCGTCCTCGGTGTGATGTTCACCTTCGCTTCCGTCATGCTCCTGGCCGCTGCGGCATTCCTCGTCCGCCCGGCGTGGCGCGAGTCCTGCGGTCGGGTGGGTGCGGTACTGGCTTGCGGTGCGGGGGTTTTCGTCGGGGGAGTCCTCTGCTTCCTTCAGTTCACGGTGCCGGGGGCTTCGGAGCTCCGTCGCTGGCTCCAGTTCGGCCTGTGGGTGGTGGTCGTGCTCGCGTCGGTTGCTGCACTTCTGCTCGCCTGGACGTCCACCGAGGCACCGGAACGGCTCAGGTTCGGTCGCGTGGCCGGCGGGCTCGCGGCGGTCGGAGTCACCGGGGCCGCGCTGTGGGGCGGCGTCAACTGGTGGTACCAAAACCAGTATCTGCCCGGGACGGTGGCCCCGACGCTGACGGTGAACGCCAAGCTGAAGGAGCAGTTGCCACCCCGGGGCGAACCCTCGGACATGCGCACGTTCCGAGCGACGGCGACCATCAAGAACACCGGAGGCATCAGGGTGCAGGTCGTCTCGTCCATCTACCAGGTGACCCGGGAAATCATCGGGAAGCCTCCTCCGAATGCCACGGCGGAGGGCTCGGAGAGAGAAGAGGCGTTCGGTGATGCCTGCTTCTGGCGGCAGTACACCGTCGCCCAGGAAGAAGCGTATACAGGTTGCTGGGAGGGGTACAAGGCTCAGCTGAACGATCCGCAAGCGCTTCCGGTGCCGGCCATTTCACGCTTCACGGTGAACACGTCGAGCGCGGTGCTCGAATACGGCAGGCCGCTCGAATACGGCTCTTGGTTCGAGTCGGGTGAGGAAGACACCGCCAATTTCCTCGTTCGCGTGCCGAACGACCGCCGGCTGGACAAGGACAACCTGCGGTTCCGGCTGGATCTTGTGATCGCCAAAGGAGCGCGGCTCGCCCTTCATTCCTCGCACAGCCTCCGGCCGACGCATGTGCCGTACGCCGCGGTGACCGCCGAGGAACGGGAAAACATCAGGAACATCCGTAGGGACTACACGACATTCCCGCATGCCTATCCGCATCAATACATCGTCTCGGCATGGGAGATCAGGTCGTTGGGTGCCGTGCAGCGGCTCCTGACGGGACCTCCTCAGTCCGTGGGTGTCATGGACGTGCTCCAGAGCAGGACGTGCATGCAGGCGGCCGAGACGAAGGACGACCGCTACCGGGCGGCAACGGGTAATTTCTGTTCCGAGCGGGCCTGGGACGCTCCGTACCCGGTGGTCTGCATCAGCTCGGCCGACTGGCTCGCGCAGCCGAGCGGTGATGCGTTCGTCTATCGCGACCCCTCGCGAATCTGCCCGCTGGCTGTGAGTTCCGACCGCCGGGTCGAGCGGGAGGAAAGGAAAAAGGAGGAGTGGTACGGCCTGAATCACTCGGCAGGGCAGGACACGATTTCCCTGCGGCCGTCGGGTGACCTCCCGGAGCGGGCCACGAAACCATCGAAGAACGACGTGCTGAAGATGACCAACTGGACAGTCCAGGCCCCCCAGGAAGAAGTGAGCGCCTGTCGAAGCGCGGCGGACCGGGCCGACGCGATACTGGACTCCGGTCGGAAGATCGAGGGCGCCTTGCGCGAGCACAAGAGGGTCATGGACAGGCTGGCGCGCGGGGACATCACCTCCGCACAGGCGTGGACACAGGGAGAGCCATCGGTCGAAGCAGGGGCACAGGCGTCCGCGGCCTTCGCCTCGCAGCGCGCTGATTTCAACAGCGCGGTCAAGGAGTGCCACGAGAAGGGCGGAGAGGCGAGTGCCGGACTCACGGCCGGGGAGAAGGTGGCGTTGTGGCCGTCGTGCCGGGTCGGTATCGACGCGGCACAGGAAGCGGTCCACCATGCGGCAGACCTCAGGACCCTCTTCGCCGAGCACGTCCGCATCATGGGCATGGACCTCCCTCTGGAGCAGAGTCAACGCCCGCTGGTGAGGGGAGTGGCCGAGGCGTACGAGTTCGACGCCGCGCTGGGGAAATACCGAGACATCGCGCCCTACATCGGCTGTGTCGGCGGGAAGTAGCCACCCCGCCGTCAGGGCATCAGCGTGCCTACACCCAGGTGTCCAGCCACATCCGGGCCTGCCATGCGCTCTTGGGGATCGGTAGCCCTGTGTATACGGGATAGAAATAAATGAAGTTCCACACAATGAGCAGGACCAGGATGCCTGCCGCTACGATGCCCGCCGCGCGGCGCCGCTCGCCGGTGAGGAGCAGCCTCGATTCCGTGCCGGGGTCGTCCTGGGGGCGTCCGATGACCGCGCCGAACATCATGGCCAGCGCCAGGCAGAGGAACGGCACGAAGACGACCGCATAGAAGAGGAAGATCGTGCGCTCCTGGTAGAAGAACCAGGGGAGATAGCCCGCCGCGATGCCGCAGGCGATCGCGCCGGCCCGCCAGTCCCGCTTGAACAGCCAGCGGTAGAGGACGTAGAGCAGCGCGAAGCAGCCGGCCCACCACAGGAGCGGGGTGCCGAGCGCGAGGACCTCGCGGGCGCAGCCCTCCGCCGCGGTGCAGCCGTCCTGGCCGGCCTTGGGGTCCTCGTAGAAGTAGGAGACGGGGCGGCCCAGGACCAGCCAGCTCCAGGGGTTGGACTGGTAGGTGTGCGTGCTGGTCAGGTGGGTGTGGAACTCGTACACCTCGTGCTGGTAGTGCCACAGGCTGCGCAGCCAGTCCGGCAGCCAGGTCCAGCCGGCGGCGCGGCCGTCGGCGGTGGTGGCCCAGTCGCGGTAGTAGCCGCCCTTGGTGACGATCCAGCCGGTCCAGGACACGAGGTAGGTGGCCGCGGCGAGGACGACGGTGGAGAGGAACGCGGGCAGCACGTCGCGGCGGAGGGCCGAGCGGTACGGACGGCGGGCGCCCGCCGTGCGCCGGGCGCCGGCGTCCCACAGGACCGACATCAGGGCGAAGGCGGCGAGAAAGTACAGACCGTTCCACTTGGTCGCCGCGGAGAGGCCGAGGCAGAGCCCGGCCGCCAGCCGCCAGGGACGCCACCCGAGCCGCAGCCGGTCGCCGACCCCCTCGTCCGGGCGGGCCAGGCCGTCCTCCCCCAGAGGCAGTGCCGCGGCGAGCCGGGCGCGGGTGCGGTCCCGGTCGATCAGCAGACAGCCGAGGGCGGCCAGCGCCCAGAACATCACGATGATGTCGAGGAGGGCGGTGCGGCTCATGACGAAGTGCAGACCGTCCACGGCCAGCAGCAGGCCCGCCAGGCAGCCCAGGGTCGTGGAGCGCAGCAGGCGGCGGCCGATGCGGCAGAGCATCAGTACCGACAGGGTGCCGAGCAGGGCCGTCATGAAACGCCAGCCGAAGGGGTTCATGCCGAAGGCCCACTCGCCCAGCGCGATCAGCCACTTCCCGACGGGCGGGTGGACGACGTAGGAGTGCTCGGGGCTCAGCAGGATGCGGGACGGGTCGCCGACCAGCGCGTCGTTGGCGTTCTTCGCCCAGGTGCCCTCGTAGCCGTACTGCAGCAGGGACCAGGCGTCCTTGGGGTAGTACGTCTCGTCGAATATCACCTTGTCCGGGCTGCCCAGGCGCCAGAAACGCAGGATGCCGGCGAGCAGCGCGACCAGTACGGGCAGGCCCCACGCGGCCAGGCGGGCCGTGCCGTCGGAGACCCGCGGCACGGGGAAGGGTGCGAGGAGCCGGGTCCGCACGTCCCGCTCCGGGCATGCGGTGTAGCCGAAGCGGCGCAGCCGCCGCAGCCAGGCGGTCGGCGCCGGGACGCCGCCCTGGGGCGCCTGCGCGGCGCGGGCGGCGGTCCCGGCGGTCACCCGGGCCCTGCCGTGGTCGCCGGCGCGCCGGTCGTTGGTCGCGGTGTCACTCGTCACCGGGCCATCGTAGGGAAGCGGCCTGTGAGAGGCCCGTCTCTCCGCGCGGCGGGAAGGATGCCGGTCCGCCTGAAAGGATGGGCCCGTGACTGGAACGCTCGTACTCGCAGGGACCCCCATCGGTGACACCGAGGACGCGCCGCCGCGGCTGGCCGCCGAGCTGCTCGCCGCCGACGTGATCGCGGCCGAGGACACCCGCAGGCTGCGCCGCCTGACGACCGCGCTGGGGGTGCACACCACGGGGCGGGTGGTGTCGTACTTCGAGGGGAACGAGTCGGCGCGCACCCCGGAGCTGGCCGACGCGCTCGAAGGCGGTGCGCGGGTGCTGCTGGTCACCGACGCGGGCATGCCCTCGGTCTCCGACCCCGGCTACCGCCTGGTGGCCGCGGCGGTGGAGCGCGGCGTGAAGGTGACGGCCGTGCCCGGCCCGTCGGCCGTGCTCACCGCGCTCGCCGTCTCCGGGCTGCCGGTGGACCGTTTCTGCTTCGAGGGCTTCCTGCCCCGGAAGGCGGGGGAGCGGACCGGCCGGCTCAAGGAGTCCGCCGACGAGCGGCGCACGCTCGTCTACTTCGAGGCGCCGCACCGGCTGGCCGACACCCTCGCCGCGATGGCGGAGGTCTTCGGCAAGGACCGGCGCGCCGCCGTCTGCCGCGAGCTGACGAAGACGTACGAGGAGGTGCGCCGCGGCCCGCTGGAGGAGCTGGCCGAGTGGGCGGCCGACGGCGTACGCGGCGAGATCACCATCGTGGTGGAGGGGGCGCCCGAGCCGGGGCCCGGCGATCTGGCCCCCGAGGAGCTGGTGCGCCGGGTGCGGGTCCGTGAGGAGGCCGGGGAGCGGCGCAAGGAGGCCATCGCGGGGGTCGCGGCCGAGGCCGGCGTACCCAAGCGGGAGGTCTTCGACGCGGTCGTGGCGGCGAAGAACGCGGAGCGCGGTGATTCTCGTGCGGGTAAATGACCGGTCCGAAAGGTAAAGAGCAGGTCCGCTCGGTGAGGTTCTTTCCCTCGGCACGCTCAAATCTGTGCCAATAGGAGGAACCTTTGCTGCGTCGCGGCTCGGAAAGGCGTCCACTGGAACAGGGGCGTCCGTCCCCGAGAGCTTGTCCGGCGGACAAGAGGAGCTGCGATGACTGAATCCGTGGAAACCGCGAGCGGGACCCCGCGCACGCCCAGGACCGAACCCGCCGCGCACGAGGCGTACTCCTTCGCCTGTATGAAATGCGGGCACGGCTGGGAGCAGTCCTACGACATCGAGCACCACGTGGACGTGTCCGGCGCTCCGCGCGTCGTCTACTACACGGACGGCGAGCGCGTCCCCTCGCCGCTGACCAGGCCCACCTGCCGGCAGTGCGGCGGGCATCTGGTCCGGATCATGCGGGCCGGCCAGGTTTCCATGGTCTCGGCCGCCGCCGAGCGCCTCTACGCGCCGCGCAAGCCGCAGCCCACGACCGGTCCGGCCGGCGACCCGGGCGACTCCGGCGACTCCCGCGGTGACGCCTCCGCGCGGCGCGGCCACCACCACTGGCACCTGTCCGACCTGCTCCACCCCTTCCAGCACCACCGCAGGTAGCCCGGTGCCGCGGGGCTCATAGGATCGAGGTATGAGCTCGAAGGACGCACCGCCGCCGCTGCCCGAACCGCTGGGGGTCTCCGTAGCGGACTCGCACACCCACCTCGACATGCAGTCCGGCACGGTCGAGGAAGCGCTCACCAAGGCCGCCGCCGTCGGCGTGACGACGGTGGTCCAGGTGGGGTGCGATGTGAAGGGCTCGCGGTGGGCAGCGGAGACCGCCGCCGCGCACGACGCGGTGCACGCGGCGGTGGCGCTGCATCCGAACGAGGCGCCGCGCATCGTTCTGGGCGACCCCGACGGCTGGTCCCGGCAGGGGGCGCGCGAGCCCGGCGGCGACGCGGCGCTGGACGAGGCGCTCGCGGAGATCGACGCGCTGGCCGCGCTGCCGCACGTCCGCGGCGTCGGCGAGACCGGTCTGGACTACTTCCGTACCGGCCCCGAGGGCATGGCCGCGCAGGAACGGTCCTTCCGCGCGCACATCGAGATCGCCAAGCGGCACGGCAAGGCCCTGGTCATCCACGACCGGGAGGCGCACGACGACGTGCTGCGGGTGCTGCGCGAGGAGGGCGCGCCCGAGCGGACCGTCTTCCACTGCTACTCGGGCGACGCGGAGATGGCGAAGGTGTGCGCCGAGGCCGGGTACTTCATGTCCTTCGCCGGGAACGTCACGTTCAAGAACGCCCAGCCGCTGCGGGACGCGCTGGCCGTCGCCCCGGCCGAGCTGGTGCTCGTCGAGACCGACGCCCCCTTCCTGACCCCCGCGCCGTACCGCGGTCGGCCTAACGCGCCGTACCTCATTCCGGTCACGCTGCGGGCCATGGCCGAGGTCAAGGGCATGGACGAGGACGCGCTGGCCACGGCCGTCGCGGCCAACACGGCCCGCGCTTTCGACTACTGAGCCACCGTCAGTAGCCACCCTGAGTAGTCGCGCGACTTTGGGGAGTGATCCCCCTCTCCGCTACATTCCGGCCGTCAACCGGTCCCGGGCACGTGGAGCGTCGTGAGTCATTCGCAGGGATACGGATACGGATACGGGCTGCCGCAGTCGTACGACGGGACGGAGGGCCCCCGGACCCAGGGCTACGGTCCGTACGGACCGCCGGACGAGGCCCAGGTGTACGACACGTACGTCGCGCAGTCGTACGCACCGCCGCAGTCGTACGCACCGCCCCCGCCCCAGTCGTACGCACCGTGGCTGCCCGAACCGCGGCTCCCCGATGTGCCCCTCCCTGACCCGCAGTCGTACGAACCGCAGCAGCCGTACGAACCGACGCACCCCGAGCCGCAGTCGTACGACCGGCCGCCGGTCACCGGGGGCCGGACGGCGGGCCGGGCCGCCGCCCGGCGCGCGGCCCGCCGCAAGCGGTTCGTCGAGCGGCCCGAAGGGCTGCGCAGGCTCGTCCCGCAGGCGCTGGTCGTCGCGTTCCTCGCGGGCGGCACCACCGCGTTCGTCGCGCACGACAAGGCCGTACGCCTCAGCGTCGACGGCGACCCGCGGCGGCTGCACACCTTCGCCGGGGACGTCGGCGAGCTGCTGGCCTCCGAAGGCGTGCCGATCGGCCCGCACGACATCGTCGCGCCCGGCCCGGACGCCGCGCTGACCAGCGGCGACGAGGTGGCCGTGCGGTACGGCCGGCCCGTCGTGCTCACCGTGGACGGCCACCGCCGCCGGGTGTGGACCACCGCGCGCACCGTCGAGGGCGCGCTGCGCCAGCTCGGCGTGCGGGCCGAGGGCGCGTACATCTCCGCCTCCCGGTCGCTGCCCATCGCACGGCACGGCATCGAGCTGGCCGTACGCACCGAGCGCACGGTGACCTTCATGGCCGACGGCCGTGCGCACAGCATCCGCACCAACGCCGCCACCGTGCGCGCGGCGCTCGCCCGCGCCGGCATCGCGCTGCGTGGCCAGGACACCACCTCCGTACCGCTGGACAGCTTCCCGCGCGAGGGCCAGACCATCTCCGTGCTGCGCGTCACCGGCTCCCGCGAGGTCCGCGAGGAGCCGATCGCCTACGAGACCCGGCGCGTCCCCGACGCCACGCTCTTCAAGGGCACCGAGTCGGTGGTCCAGCAGGGCCACCAGGGCGTGCGCCGGGTCACCTACCAGCTGCGTACCGTCAACGGTGTCCGGCAGCGGCCGCGGCTGCTGCGCCAGGAGGTGATCACCGCGCCCCGGAGCGAAATCGTGCACGTGGGCACCGCGCCCGTGCCCACCAGTGTGTCCGGTGCCGACCATCTGAACTGGCAGGGCCTCGCGCAGTGCGAGACCGGCGGCCGGGCCGACGCGGTCGATCCCTCGGGCACGTACGGCGGGCTGTACCAGTTCGACCGCCCCACCTGGCACTCCCTCGGCGGCAGCGGCGCCCCGCAGGACGCGCCTCCCGCCGAGCAGACCTACCGGGCCAAGAAGCTGTACGTCAGCCGGGGGGCGAGCCCGTGGCCCGTGTGCGGCCGTAAGCTTCACCAGTGACCAACAGCAGCACCGATGAGCCCGGCCCGCTTCTGGGCCCCGCCGACATCCGCGAACTGGCCGCGACGCTCGGCGTGCGCCCCACCAAGCAGAAGGGCCAGAACTTCGTCATCGACGCCAACACCGTCCGCCGGATCGTGCGGACGGCCGAAGTGCGCCCCGACGACGTGGTCGTCGAGGTCGGGCCGGGCCTCGGCTCGCTGACCCTGGCTCTGCTGGAGGCCGCCGACCGGGTCACGGCCGTGGAGATCGACGACGTACTGGCGGCCGCGCTGCCCGCGACGGTCGAGGCCCGGATGCCGGAGCGCGCCGACCGGTTCGCGCTCGTGCACTCCGACGCGATGAAGGTCACCGAGCTGCCGGGCCCGCCGCCCACCGCCCTGGTCGCCAACCTCCCGTACAACGTCGCCGTCCCGGTCCTGCTCCACATGATGGCGACCTTCCCGACCATCGAGCGCACGCTCGTCATGGTCCAGTCCGAGGTCGCCGACCGGCTCGCGGCCCGCCCCGGCAACAAGGTCTACGGCGTGCCGTCGGTCAAGGCCAACTGGTACGCCGAGGTCAAGCGGGCCGGCGCGATCGGCCGGAACGTCTTCTGGCCCGCGCCCAACGTCGACTCCGGACTGGTCTCCCTCGTCCGTCGCGAGGCGCCGCTCGAAACCACCGCCAGCCGCGACGAGGTCTTCGCCGCCGTGGACGCGGCCTTCGCGCAGCGCCGCAAGACGCTGCGCTCCGCGCTCGCCGGCTGGGCGGGCTCGGCCGCCGCCGCCGAGGCCGCGCTGGTCGCCGCGGGCGTCTCGCCGCAGGCCCGGGGCGAGGCCCTGACCGTCGAAGAATTCGCCCGCATCGCCGAGCACAAGGAAGCCGCAGCCCAGTGACCCCGTCCAGCCCCCGCGCCGTCACCGTCCGCGTCCCCGCCAAGGTCAACGTCCAGCTGGCGGTCGGCGCCGCACGCGCCGACGGCTTCCACGACCTGGCCAACGTCTTCCTCGCCGTCGGCCTGTACGACGAGGTCACCGCGGTGCCCGCCGACACCCTGACGATCACCTGCGAGGGCCCGGACGCCGGGCAGGTCCCGCTGGACCGTACGAACCTCGCGGCCCGCGCCGCCGAGCTGCTGGCCGCCCGGCACGGCATCGAGCCGCGCGTCCACCTGCACATCGCCAAGGACATCCCGGTCGCGGGCGGCATGGCCGGCGGCAGCGCGGACGGCGCGGGCGCGCTGCTCGCCTGCGACGCGCTGTGGGGGACCGGCGCCACCCGCGAGGAACTGCTCGACATCTGCGCCGAGCTGGGCAGTGACGTGCCGTTCAGCCTGGTCGGCGGGGCCGCGCTGGGCACGGGGCGGGGCGAGCGGCTGACGCCGCTGGAGACCGGCGGCACGTTCCACTGGGTCTTCGCGGTCGCCGACGGCGGGCTGTCCACGCCCGCGGTCTACCGCGAGTTCGACCGCCTCACCGAGGGCACCGACGTGCCCGCGCCCGAGGCGTCCCCGGCCCTGCTGGACGCGCTGCGCTCGGGCGACACGGCCGCGCTGGCCAAGTCCCTCTCCAACGACCTCCAGCCCGCCGCCCTCTCGCTCTTCCCCTCGCTCGCCGCGACCCTGGAGGCGGGCACGAAGGCGGGCGCCCTGGCCGCCCTGGTCTCCGGCTCCGGCCCGACCACGGCCTTCCTCGCCGCGGACGCGGCTTCCGCTTCCGCGGTCGCCGACGCCCTTCTGGCCTCCGGTACGTGCCGCACCGCACGCGTCGCGGCAGGCCCGGCCCCGGGCGCGACGCTCATCGGCTGAGCACGGTCCCCGGTACCGGTCACCCACGCGATGCGGGGGTGACCGGTGTGCCGGACTAGGCTGGAAGGCCGACCGATGTGAAGCCCAGGAGTGAGATGGCCGCGAACCTCGTCAATCTGGAAGCCGTCAGCAAGGCGTACGCACTGCGCGCGCTGCTCGACGGCGTCTCCCTCGGCGTCAGCGAGGGCGACCGGATCGGCGTCGTCGGCCGCAACGGTGACGGCAAGACGACCCTGATCCGCATCCTCGCCCAGCTGGAGTCCCCGGACGACGGCCGCGTCACGCACGTCAACGGGCTGCGCCTCGGAGTGCTGACCCAGCACGACTCGCTGGACCCGGAGGCGACCGTCCGGCACGAGGTGATCGGCGACCTCGCCGACCACGAGTGGGCGGGCAACGCCAAGATCCGCGACGTGCTGACCGGCCTCTTCGGCGGCCTGGACCTGCCGGGCTTCGCGCAGGGCCTGGACACCGTCATCGGCCCGCTCTCCGGTGGCGAGCGGCGCCGCATCGCGCTCGCCAAGCTGCTCATCGCCGAGCAGGACCTGATCGTCCTCGACGAGCCGACCAACCACCTGGACGTCGAGGGCATCTCCTGGCTCGCGCGGCACCTCCGGGCCCGGCGCTCCGCGCTGGTGGTCGTCACCCACGACCGGTGGTTCCTGGACCAGGTCTGTACGCGCATGTGGGACGTGCAGCGCGGCGACGTCCACGAGTACGAGGGCGGCTACAGCGACTACGTGTTCGCGCGCGCCGAGCGGGAGCGCATCGCGGCCAGCGAGGAAGCCAAGCGGCAGAACCTCATGCGCAAGGAGCTGGCCTGGCTGCGGCGCGGTGCCCCGGCCCGTACGAGCAAGCCCCGCTTCCGCATCGAGGCCGCCAACGAGCTGATCGCGGACGTGCCGCCGCCCCGGGACAACGCCGAGCTGATGAAGTTCGCGAGCTCCCGGCTGGGCAAGACGGTCTTCGACCTGGAGGACGTGACCGTGCAGGCCGGGCCCAAGGTGCTGCTGAAGCACCTGACCTGGCAGCTCGGTCCCGGCGAGCGGGTCGGTCTGGTGGGTGTCAACGGCGCGGGCAAGACCTCGCTGCTGCGGGCGCTGGCCGACGCGGCGCGCACGCAGGGCGAGGCGCAGCCCGCCGGCGGCAAGATCATCGTCGGCAGGACCGTGAAGCTGGCCTACCTCTCGCAGGAGGTCGCGGAGCTGAAGCCCACCCTGCGGGTGCTGGAGGCCGTGCAGCAGGTCCGGGAGCGGGTGGACCTCGGCAAGGGCCGGGAGATGACCGCGGGCCAGCTCTGCGAGAAGTTCGGGTTCACGAAGGAGAAGCAGTGGACGCCGGTCGGCGACCTCTCCGGCGGTGAGCGCCGCCGCCTGCAGATCCTGCGGCTGCTGATGGACGAGCCGAACGTGCTCTTCCTCGACGAGCCCACCAACGACCTGGACATCGAGACGCTGACGCAGCTGGAGGACCTGCTCGACGGCTGGCCCGGCTCGCTGATCGTCATCAGCCACGACCGGTACTTCGTCGAGCGGACCACCGACCGGGTGTTCGCGCTGCTGGGCGACGCGACGCTGCGGATGCTGCCGCGCGGCCTGGACGAGTACATCGAGCGGCGGGAGCGGATGGCGCAGGCCGCCGCCCCGGCGCCGGCGGCAGCCGCGCCCAAGCAGAAGGCCGCCGCGGTGGACCGGGCGACGCAAAAGGAGCTGCAGAAGATCGAGCGGCAGCTGGACAAGATCGGTACGAAGGAGGCGAAGCTGCACACGCAGATCGCCGACAACGCCACCGACTTCGCCAAGGTCGCCGAACTGGACGCGCAGCTGCGGGAGCTGAGGGACGAGAAGGACGAGCTGGAGATGCGCTGGCTGGAGCTGGCGGAGGACGCGTAGCGGACGCTGCGGGCCCGGGGCGGCGGCGTGCGTAACGGGTGCGTCGCGGGAGTGTCCCGGGCCGGTCTCGCCCCTTTGGTGGCGGCGTACCGCACCGGTGCGGTGTCGGTGCCGAGTGGTACAAAGAACTCCCGCTCAACTGCCGTTAATTGCCGAGCCTTATGTCTGATTCACTCCATCCCGGGGGGCTTTGCCGCTCGGGGTCGCGGGGGAGGTCGATTCGGAGCCATGGGCCGGTGTGAAGAGGTAACGACCCGATGACCCAGCCGCCGCAGCCGCCACCACCGCCCGGTCAGCCGCCGTCCGGCGGCTTCGGCGCGCCCAAGGACCCTTCGTACGGCTACCCGCAGCAGCCCGGCCAGCAGCCGCCGCAGCCTGAGCAGCCGCCGAACCAGCCGCCGCAGGCC
>NZ_NHSG01000370.1:0-13348 GCF_020024005.1 Streptomyces purpurogeneiscleroticus | reverse complement strand
ACCGCTGTGGCTCAGAGGAAGTACAGCCGCGAGAGCGACACGTACTCGGCGGGGTCGGAGCGCATCGGGGCGCCGTCCAGCGTGACCAGGCCGCTGTCGCCGTCGACCTGGACGCTGCCGACGCGGTCGTTCAGCAGCAGGTCGCGCGGGCCGATGCCGCGGGTGCCGCGGACGGCGACGCGCCGGCGGCGGGTGGGCAGCGAGTCGAAGGCCCGGCCGGGCGAGCCTGCCGCGGCCGCGGCTCCGCTGACGAAGGCGACGGACAGGTCGGCGGCGGTGGCACCGTGCGCGCCGAACAGCGGGCCCATGACGAGCGGTTCGCAGGTGTCGGTGGCGGCGTTGGGGTCGCCGGTGACGCCCCACGCGGGGAAGCCGGACTTCAGCACCATCTGGGGCTTGGCGCCGAAGTAGCGCGGCTGCCACAGCGCGATGTCGGCCATCTTGCCGACCTCCAGCGAGCCGATCTCGTGGGAGAGGCCGTGCGCGATGGCGGGGTTGATCGTGAGCTTGGCCATGTAGCGCAGGACGCGCGCGTTGTCGTCGTGCGCGCCGTCGCCCTCCATGGGGCCGAGCTCGGCCTTCATCTTCCCGGCCATGGCGAAGGTACGGCGGACGGTCTCGCCTGCGCGGCCCATGCCCTGCGCGTCGGAAGAGGTGATGCCGATGGCGCCCAGGTCGTGCAGGACGTCCTCGGCGCCCATCGTCCCGGCGCGGATCCGGTCGCGGGCCATGGCCGCGTCGCCGGGCAGGTCGGTCTTCAGGTCGTGGACGGAGACGATCATGCCGTAGTGCTCGGCGACCGCGTCCCGCCCGAAGGGCAGGGTGGGGTTGGTGGAGGAGCCGATGACGTTCTCGACGCCGGCCATCTTCAGGACGTTGGGTACGTGTCCGCCGCCGCAGCCCTCGATGTGGAAGGCGTGGATCGTACGGCCGTCCAGGACCTTCAGGGTGTCCTCGACGGACAGGCACTCGTTCAGGCCGTCGCTGTGCAGCGCGACCTGGACGTCGTGCTCCTCGGCGACGCGCAGGGCGGTGTCCAGGGCGCGGGTGTGCGCGCCCATGTCCTCGTGGACCTTGAAGCCGGAGGCGCCGCCCTCGGCGAGTGCTTCGACGAGCGGGGCCGGGTCGGAGGACGAGCCGCGGCCGAGGAAGCCGATGTTGACGGGCCAGGCGTCGAAGGAGTTGAAGGCGTGCCGCAGGGCCCAGGGCGAGTTGACGCCGACGCCCCAGACGGGGCCGAACTCCTGGCCGATGATCGTGGTGACGCCGGAGGCGAGGGACGCCTCCATGATGCGCGGCGAGAGCAGGTGGACGTGGGTGTCCACCGCGCCCGCGGTGGCTATCAGGCCCTCGCCGGAGACGATCGAGGTACCGGTGCCGACGACGACGTCGACGCCGTCCATGGTGTCGGGGTTGCCGGCCCGTCCGATGCCGCTGATGCGGCCCTCGCGGATGCCGATGGAGACCTTGCGGATGCCCTGTACGGCGTCGATGACCAGCACGTTGCTGATGACGACGTCGCAGGTCTCGCGGACGGCGGCGGCCTTGAGGTGCAGTCCGTCGCGGGCGGTCTTGCCGAAGCCGGCGAGGAATTCGTCGCCGGGCTTCTGGGCGTCGGACTCGACGCGGACGACGAGGCCGGTGTCGCCCAGGACGACCCGGTCGCCGGCCCGCGGGCCGTGCACGGATGCGTACTCCTGCGGATCGATGGTCATGCCCGCTCCTCCTCGGTCTCCGCCCCCAGATAGCCGCAGGCGGCCGCCCGCCGCAGTGCTTCTTCCTTCGCGCCCGGCGCGTCCAGCGGGCCGTCGACCAGGCCCGCGAAGCCGATGGCGATCCGGTCGCCGCCGATCGGTACGAGGCCGACCTCTTCCTCGGCGCCCGGGTCGAAGCGCTGGGAGGAGCCGGCGGGGACGTTGAGCCGCATGCCGTAGGCGGCGGCGCGGTCGAAGTCCAGCCGGGGGTTGGCCTCGAAGAAGTGGAAGTGGGAGGTGACGCTGACGGGGACGGTCGCGGTGTTGCGGACGCGGACGGTCAGCGCGGGTTCCGGGGCCTCGTCGGCGGGCCCCGGCAGTATCGCGCCCGGCGCGGCGTCGCCCTGCGAGCCCCCGCCGATCGGGTCGCTGACCACGGCGAGCCGGGAGCCGTCGTCGAAGACGGCTTCGACGTGCACCTCGGTGACCACGTCGGCGACGCCGGGCAGCACGTCGTCGGGGCCGAGGACCGCGCGGGCCGCCGCGATGGCGTCGGCCAGCCGGCCGCCGTCCCTGGCCACCTCGCAGACCGTGTCCGCGACCAGCGCGGTCGCCTCGGGCACGTTCAGCTTCAGGCCGCGTGCCCTGCGCGCTCTCGCCAGCTCGGCGGCGCCGAACAGCAGCAGCCGGTCGCGCTCGGTCGGGGTCAGCCGCATGCCACCACACCTCCTGATCGATTTGAACGTCACTCTAACCAAGAAAACCCGTTGTCCGAAAGGGTTGACCGCGCACAGGGGCATGGGTCACATTGAGCGCCGCTCAATAAAAGCGGAACGCCACACACCGGGGCGGTACCGCCCAGCACTCGTCCGGCCTCTCAGAGGAGCCCTCTCATGCCGATCGAACAACGCGGAGTCGACACGATCCCCGATGAGGAGCGCACCAGCCGCCCCCGCGACCTCGTCTCCATCCTGCTCGGCTCGAACCTCGCCCTCGGTGTGGTGATCTTCGGCTGGCTACCGGTCTCCTTCGGACTGGGTTTCTGGCCGTCGGTGACCTCCCTCACCGTGGGCACCCTCGTCGGCACGCTGCTCACCGCGCCGCTCGCGCTGGTCTCCCTGCGGACCGGCACCAACCTCTCCACCAGCAGCGGCGCGCACTTCGGCGTGCGCGGCCGGCTCGTCGGCTCGGTGATCGGCCTGCTGCTCTCGCTCGGCTACACCGCGCTCACCCTCTGGGTCGGCGGCGACGCGGTCGTCGGCACCCTCGCCCGGCTCATCGGCCTGCCCGACAGCGGCGCGAGCTACGCGGCCGTGTACGCACTGCTCGCGGTCTGCACCGCGGCCGGCGCGGTCTACGGCTACAAGCTGCTGCTCCGCCTCTCCCGCGCCCTCGCGCTCGGCATGAGCGCGATCCTCCTCGTCGGACTCTTCGCGTACGCGCCCGACTTCACCACCGCGGCGCCGCAGGGCAGCGAGTACCTCCTCGGCGCCTTCTGGCCCACCTGGCTGCTCGCGGTCGTCTCGGCCGGCCTCAGCGGCCCGATCGCCTTCATCACCCTGCTCGGCGACTACACGCGCTACATCTCCCCGCGCCGCCACACCTCCCGCAAGGTCTTCCTCGCGACCTGTCTCGGCCTGGTCGCGGGGCTGCTGGTCCCCCAGCTCTTCGGCACCTTCACCGCCCTCGCGGTCGACGCGATCGACGACTACGCCGGGCCGCTCGTCGCGGGCGCCCCCTTCTGGTTCCTCGTCCCGCTCTTCCTCGCCGCCTCGGCCGGCTCGGTCGGCAACGCGGGCCTGATGCTGTACTCCATGGGCCTGGACCTGGACGCGATCCTGCCGCGGGCCACCCGTACCCAGGCCACGTACGTGGTCGCCGCGGTCGCCACGTTCTTCGTCTACCTCGGCCACTTCGCCTGGGACGCGCAGGACGCGATGACCTCCTTCGTCCTGCTGCTCACCGCGGTCGGCACGCCCTGGGCGGTACTCACCGTCATCGGCTTCGTCCGCTGCCGCGGGGTCTACGACTCCGAGGCGCTGCAGGTCTACAACCGCCGCGCCCGGGGCGGCCGTTACTGGTACACGGCGGGCTGGAACCTGCCCGCGACGGTGACCTGGGCAGCCGGCTCGCTCGTCGGCCTGGCCGCGGTGGACACCCCCCTCTACACCGGCCCGCTCGTCCCGTACACCGGCGGCATCGACCTGTCCTTCCTGCTGTCGGCGCTGGTCACGGGCGCGCTGTACGGGGTGCTGACGCGGCGCCCGGCGACGGTGCCGGCGACCGTGGTCCCGGTGGAGGAGGCGCCGGCGGAGGTGCCGTAGCGGCCTTCCGGAGGCACGAGGACGGGCCGCCCCGGACGCGGATATGTACGCGTCCGGGGCGGCCCGTTGCCGTGGTGCGGCGGGGTCACCCCAGGGGGTGCATCCAACCGTGGGTGTCCTGCGCCGTGCCGCGCTGGATGTCCAACAGCGCCTCGCGGAGCTTCATGGTGACCTCGCCGGGCTCGCCGCCGCTCTGGGTCCACTCGGCGCCCTTGCGCTTGACCGTGCCGACGGGCGTGATCACCGCGGCGGTGCCGCACGCGAAGACCTCGGTGAGCGTGCCGTTCTCGGTGTCGGCCTGCCACTGGTCGATGGAGACGCGGGCCTCCTCCGCCTCGTAGCCCAGGTCGCGGGCGACGGTGAGCAGGGAGTCCCGGGTGATACCGGCGAGCAGCGAGCCGGTCAGCGTCGGCGTGACGATCTTCGGCTTCTCATTGGACTCAGCCCCGTACACGAAGTACAGGTTCATGCCGCCGAGCTCCTCGACCCACTTGTGCTCGACCGCGTCGAGGTAGGCGACCTGGTCGCAGCCCTTCTCGGCGGCCTCGGCCTGGGCGAGCAGGGACGCGGCGTAGTTGCCGCCGGTCTTGGCGTCGCCCATGCCGCCGGGGACGGCGCGCACGCGGTCCTCGGACAGCCAGATGGAGACGGGCTTCACGCCGCCGGGGAAGTAGGCACCGGCGGGCGAGGCGATCACGATGAACAGGTACTCGTTGGCGGGCTTCACGCCGAGGCCGACCTCGGTGGCGAACATGAACGGGCGCAGGTAGAGCGACTCCTCGCCGCCGTGCGCGGGCACCCAGTCGCGGTCCTGCCGGACCAGCGCGTCGCACGCCGCGATGAAGGTCTCGACGGGCAGCTCGGGCATGCCCAGGCGGCGCGCGGAGCGCTGGAAGCGCGCGGCGTTGGCCTCGGGGCGGAAGGTCGCCACGGAGCCGTCGGCCTGGCGGTACGCCTTCAGGCCCTCGAAGATCGTCTGCGCGTAGTGCAGCGTCATGTTCGCCGGGTCGATCGAGAGCGGCGCGTACGGAACGAGCTGTGCGTCGTGCCAGCCGCGGCCCTCCGTCCACTTGATCGTCACCATGTGGTCGGTGAAGTGCCGGCCGAAGCCGGGGCCGGCCAGGATCTTCTCCCGCTCCGCGGCGGGCAGCGGGTGCGAGGAGGGCTTGAGCTCGATCGTGGGCGTCGTCATGAGTGCGTGTCCTTCACCGGTGTGGTTGTGGCGGCTGCGCACGCGCGGCGTCCGGTCAGTACATGGACGTCCGAGCTTCCCCTGGTGCGTGGCCCCACGTCCGATTATCGCTCGGCTGGGACCGCGGAGAGGAAGGAGGTGGCGTAGTGCGCGTGCGTGGCCTGGGGTCGATGGTCGCACCCAACCGGCGAGTAGCCCAGCGGCCGGGCGCTTGGGAGCGCTGCCGCTGGGCTACGGGAACAGCTTTCAGCTGTTTGTGTGGAGCAGCGGCGTCAGCCGGCTACTCGGCCGGCGAGCGCGTCGCCGATCTCGTCGGTGGTGCGCGGGGTGCCGTCGCGGCCTTCGAGGTCCGCGGCGACGGCCTCCTCGATGCGGGCGGCCTCGGCCTCGTAGCCCAGGTGCCGCAGGAGGAGCGCGACGGAGAGGATCGTCGCGGTCGGGTCGGCCTTGCCGGTGCCGGCGATGTCCGGGGCCGAGCCGTGGACGGGCTCGAACATGGACGGGAAAGCGCCCGAGGGGTTGATGTTGCCGGAGGCGGCCAGGCCGATGCCGCCGGTCACGGCGGCGGCGAGGTCGGTGAGGATGTCGCCGAAGAGGTTGTCGGTGACGATGACGTCGAAGCGCTCCGGCTGCGTGACGAAGAAGATCGTCGCGGCGTCGACGTGCAGGTAGTCGGTGGTGACCTCGGGGTACTCCTCGCCCACCTTGTCGAAGATCTTCTTCCACATGTGGCCGGCGTGGACCAGGACGTTGTTCTTGTGGACCAGCGTCAGCTTCTTGCGCGGGCGGGCCTGGGCGCGCTCGTACGCGTCCCGGACGACCCGCTCGACGCCGTACGCCGTGTTCAGGCTCACCTCGGTGGCGACCTCGTGGGGCGTACCGGTGCGCAGGCTGCCGCCGTTGCCGGTGTACGGGCCCTCGGTGCCCTCGCGGACGACGATGAAGTCGATGTCGGGGCGGCCGGCCAGCGGGGTGCCGGTGTTCGGGAAGAGCTTCGACGGGCGCAGGTTGACGAAGTGGTCAAAGGCGAAGCGGAGCTTCAGCAGCAGACCGCGCTCCAGGACACCGGAGGGCACGGACGGGTCGCCGATGGCGCCGAGCAGGATGGCGTCGTGCTGCTTGAGCGACTCCATCTCGGCGTCCGGCAGCGTCTCGCCGGTGGCGTGCCATCGCTTGGCACCCAGGTCGTACTCCTTGGTTTCCAGCTTCACGTCCTGCGGGAGGACGGAGGTCAGGACCTTGAGGCCCTGGGCCACGACTTCCTGGCCGATACCGTCACCGGGGATCACTGCGAGGCGAATGCTGCGAGACATGCCTGGACCCTACTCTTCGTCCCAGGGGCTGACACCCGGTGTCCGGCATGCGGACTGTGAAGGTTCGGTCAACCGCAGTTAACCCTGTATATGCCATCCGGTTTCCGGGTGGTGGCACATTCCCGGCATGGCTTCACGTGAGACCCCCCACTCCCCCGACATTCCCCGCTTCGGCATCCCCGAGCGGCTCGCCGCCCGGATGTCCATGGCCGAGCAGCACGAGTACCTGCGCACCAAGCTGTCCCGCCGCGGCCTGCTGCGCACCTCGGCCGCCGGTGCGGGAATCGTCGCGGGCAGCGGCCTGCTCGGCTCCACCACGGCGTGCGCGGCGCCGCGCTCCACCACCCTGCTCTCCGCGCCCGCCACGACCGCGGTGGACGGCTCGATGGTGGCGCCCTTCGGCCGGCACCTGCAGTTCGGCGCCGACCCGAAGACGCAGCTGCGGGTCTCCTGGCAGGTGCCGTTCGCGGTGAAGCGGCCGTACCTGCGGGTGGGCCTGAAGCCGTGGGACCTCAGCCGCAAGGTCGAGGCGGAGGTGCGGGACCTGCACACCCCCGCGCTCACGAAGAAGCTGCCGGCCGTCGACCAGTACTACCTGCACGCCGCGCTGGACGGCCTCAAGCCCGGCACGACGTACTACTACGGCGTCGGCCACGACGGCTTCGACCCGGCCGACGCGCGCCACATCGGCACGATCGGCACCTTCCGCACCGCGCCGGCCCGCCCCGAGAAGTTCACCTTCACCGCCTTCGGCGACCAGGGCGTCAGCTACCACGCGCTCGCCAACGACCAGCTGATCCTGGGTCAGAACCCCTCCTTCCACCTGCACGCGGGCGACATCTGCTACGCCGACCCGGACGGCCAGGGCTCGGAGGACGACACCTACGACGCGCGGGTCTGGGACCAGTTCCTCGCCCAGACCGAGACGGTCGCCAAGTCCGTGCCGTGGATGGTGACGACCGGCAACCACGACATGGAGGCGTGGTACTCGCCGAACGGCTACGGCGGCCAGAACGCCCGCTGGTCCCTGCCGGGCAACGGCCCGGACGCGAAGAACGCCCCCGGCGTGTACTCCTTCACCTACGGCAACGTCGGCGTCGTCGCCCTGGACGCCAACGACGTCTCGTACGAGATCACCGCCAACACCGGGTACACCGGCGGCCGGCAGACCAAGTGGCTGGACCGCCGCCTCGGCGAGCTGCGCGCGGACAGGGCCATCGACTTCATCGTGGTCTTCTTCCACCACTGCGCGTTCTCCACGACCGTCTCGCACGCCTCGGACGGCGGCGTCCGCGACGCCTGGCTGCCGCTCTTCGAGAAGCACGGCGTGGACCTGGTGATCAACGGCCACAACCACATCTACGAGCGCACCGACGCCATCAAGGGCACCGACGTCTCGCGCAAGGTGCCGGTCGGCGGCAGCGTGGACTCCGCGCGCGAGGGCATCGTGTACGTCACGGCAGGCGGCGCGGGCAAGGAGCTGTACAAGTTCCCCGTGCCGGACAGCTACGAGGGGCACGTGAAGGACCTGGACGAGGTCGACACGTACCACTGGAGCAAGGGCGGCGGGAAGAACACCGAGAAGGTGGAGTGGTCGCGGGTGCGCTACACCGGCTTCTCGTTCCTCGCGGTGGAGGTCGAGACCGGGCACCGGCCCCGGATGAAGGTCACGGCGCTCGCCGAGACCGGCGAGCGCATCGACCACTTCGACGTGGAGCGCACGTCCCGCACCACCCGCTGAGGGGCTGCGGGGTCAGCCGTTGGGGAGGATCACGGCCCGGCCGTTGATCTTCCCCGCGTGCAGCCGCTCGTAGGCCAGCGGCGCGTCGTCGATGCCGTACGTCTCGACGTGCACCGACAGCGCCCCGGCCCGCGCCAGGTCCAGGACCTCGGCCAGCTCGCCGCGGCTCCCCCAGTACGGGGAGGACACCGAGACCTCGTACGCCGAGGTGCCGAAGCCGACGGGCAGCGCGCCGCCGCCGAGGCCGACGATCGTCACGTCCGCCTCGACCGCGGCCACCGCGCCCGCCGTGGTCACGGTGGACGCCGCGCCGACGAAGTCCAGGACCAGCTGGGCGCCGAGGCCGCCGGTCAGCTCGCGGGCCTTCGCCGCGGCGGCCGCGTCGGAGAGCACCGTCTCGTGCGCGCCGACCTCGCGGGCCAGCGCCAGCTTCGCCTCGCTGAGGTCGAGGGCGATGACGCGGACCGGGCTGAGCGCGCGCAGCAGCTGGACGGCGATGTGGCCGAGGCCGCCCGCGCCGATGACGACGGCGGTGGAGCCGGGGACCAGCTTGGGCAGCGAGCGCTTGATCGCGTGGTACGGGGTGAGGCCCGCGTCGGTCAGCGGCACGGCCCGGACGGGATCCAGGCCGCCGAGGGGCACGAGGTGCCGGGCGTCGTCGATCAGGAGGTACTCGGCGAGGGCACCGGGCTCGCCGAGCCCCGGCGGGCGGATGCCCAGCTCGGGGGCGCGCAGGCAGTAGTTCTCCTTGCCCTCGGCGCACTTGGCGCAGGCGCCGCAGCCCCACGGGCCGTAGACGGCGACCGCGTCGCCGGCGGAGAAGGCGGTGACGCCCTCGCCGAGCGCGGCGACCGTGCCCGCGCCTTCGTGGCCGAGGGTGAGCGGCAGCGGGAAGGGCAGCGCTTCGGCCGGCCATTCCATGACCGCGATGTCGGAGTGGCACACGCCGGCGGCGGTGACCTTCAGCAGTACCTGGCCGGGGCCCGGCTCGGGGACCGGCACCTCGACGACCTCGGGTGCGGCACCGACCGTCCGGTACTGCACGGCCTTCATCGTGGCCTTCATGAGAACCTCCTCGTTCTCCGCGCGACCCCCTATACATGCACTGTACAACTAAAGCCGCGGCGACCCCGCCGTCTCAGATAGTAGGAAGCCCAAGTAATTGTGCAGACATCACGGCCCTACTGTCCTACTTTTGTAGAAGCCGAACGTCTCGCTCCACCCAGCGATGGCGGCTCCGGCCGGCGCGCATCCACAGGCGACCCCTGGCGCGACCTGGCCCCGCCCGCTCCGGCGTCGCATTCCGCCTTCGTGGCATCTCGGGGATCGATCAGACGATTCTTAAGGAGACGTGGTCATGGCCGACACCGCTGCCCCCGCCCGCAGGATCCGCCACCGTGTGCGTACGTCCGGCGAGACCGACCGCAGGAACGCCGCCGCTGCCCTGCAGCGCGCCCTGGACCGCCGCGACAACGGCGGCGCGACCGGGCACTGAAACGCGAAACCGCCCCCGGCCCGACGGCCGGGGGCGGTGCGCTTCCGTACCTCAGCCCATGTGCGGGTAGCGGTAGTCGGTCGGAGCGACCATCGTCTCCTTGATGGAGCGCGGCGACATCCAGCGCAGCAGGTTGAACTTCGAACCCGCCTTGTCGTTGGTGCCCGAGGCGCGGCCGCCGCCGAAGGGCTGCTGGCCGACGATCGAGCCGGTCGGGCGGTCGTTGATGTAGAAGTTGCCGGCCGCGAAGCGGAGCTTGTCGGAGACCTCGGCGACGACCTGCCGGTCCTTGGCGAGCACGGCGCCGGTCAGGGCGTAGGCCGAGGCCGACTCCATCTGCTCGACGGTCGCGTCGAAGTCGGCGTCCTCGTAGACGTGCACCGCGATGATCGGGCCGAAGTACTCGGTCTTGAAGACGTCGTTCTCCGGGTCCGAGCAGGCGATGACGGTCGGGCGGACGAAGTAGCCCACCGAGTCGTCGTACGTGCCGCCCGCGATGATCTCGCACGCCGGGTCGGCCTTGGCCGCGTCGATCGCGGCCTTGCTCTTGGCGAAGGAGCGGTCGTCGATGACGGCGCCGATGAAGTTCGACAGGTCGGTGACGTCACCCATGGCCAGGCCCTCGACCTCGGCGGCCAGCTCGTCCTTGAAGCCGTTCTCCCAGGTGGAGCGGGCGATGTAGGCACGCGAGGCGGCCGAGCACTTCTGGCCCTGGTACTCGAAGGCGCCACGGGTGATGGCGGTCTTCAGGATCGCCGGGTCCGCGGTGGGGTGCGCGACGATGAAGTCCTTGCCGCCGGTCTCGCCGACCAGGCGCGGGTAGGAGCGGTACTTCTCGATGTTCTGGCCGACCTCCTTCCACAGGTACTGGAAGGTCTTGGTCGAGCCGGTGAAGTGCACGCCGGCCAGCTCCGGGTGCGGCAGCGCGACCTCGGAGACCTCCTTGCCGTCACCGGTGACCAGGTTGATCACGCCCTTGGGCAGCCCGGCCTCCTCCAGCAGCTCCATCAGCAGGACGGCGGAGTGGGTCTGGGTCGGGGACGGCTTCCAGACCACCACGTTGCCCATGAGGGCGGGGGCGGTGGGCAGGTTGCCGGCGATCGCGGTGAAGTTGAACGGCGTGATCGCGTAGACGAAGCCCTCCAGCGGGCGGTGGTCCAGGCGGTTCCACACACCGTTGGGCTGCATCAGCGGCTGCTCCTGGAGCAGCTCACGCGCGAAGTGCACGTTGAAGCGCCAGAAGTCCACCAGCTCACAGGGCGCGTCGATCTCGGCCTGCTGGGCGGTCTTGGACTGCCCCAGCATGGTCGAGGCGGCGATCGTCTCGCGCCAGGGGCCGGCCAGCAGGTCGGCGGCCTTCAGCAGGATCGCCGCACGGTCGTCGAAGGACATCGCGCGCCAGGCCGGGGCCGCGGCCAGCGCCGCGTCGACGGCCTCCTGCGCGTCGGCCTTGGTGGCGTTGGCGTACGTACCCAGCACGGCCTTGTGATTGTGCGGCTGGACGACGTCGAAGCGCTCACCGCCGCCCATCCGCTTCTCACCGTTGATCGTCATCGGGAGATCGATGGGGTTCTCGGCGAGCTCCTTGAGCTTCGCCTCCAGGCGGGCGCGCTCCGGGGAGCCGGGGGCGTAGCCGTGCACCGGCTCGTTGTACGGGGCGGGGACGTGGGTCACAGCGTCCATGGCGGCCGTGTCTCCTTCTGTCGGGTGCGGGTGCGGAGTATGTACGGGACCGGATCCGGCCCCCGGGGTCAGCTGCGGGTGAGCAGCGAGCGGGCGAAGAACGCGAGGTTCGCGGGGCGCTCGGCGAGCCGCCGCATGAAGTAGCCGTACCAGTCGGTGCCGTAGGCGACGTAGACGCGCACGCGGTGGCCCTCTGCGGCGAGCCGGCGCTGCTCGTCATCCCGGATGCCGTAGAGCATCTGGAACTCGTAGTCCTCGTTCTTGCGGCCGGCGCGGAAGGCGAGGTCCTGGGCGATGGCGACCATGCGCGGGTCGTGCGACCCGACCATCGGGTAGCCCTCGCCCGCCATCAGGATCTTCAGACAGCGGACGTACGCCTTGTCCACCTCGGCCTTGTCCTGGTGAGCGACGGTGGCGGGCTCCTTGTACGCGCCCTTCACCAGCCTCACTCGCGAACCTTCCCCGGACAGCGCGCGGCAGTCGTCCTCGGTACGGAAGAGGTAGGACTGCAGGACGGCGCCGGTCTGCGGGAAGCGCTCGCGCAGCTCGCCGAGGATGGCGAGGGTGGAGTCCACGGTGGTGTGGTCCTCCATGTCCAGGGTGACCGTCGTGCCGATCGCGGCGGCGGCCTCGACGACCGGGGTGACGTTCTTCAGGGCCAGCTCGTGGCCGCCGGGCAGGGCCTGCCCGAAGGCGGAGAGCTTGACCGACATCTCGGCACGGGTGCCGAGGCCGAGCGGCTTGAGGCCCTCGACCAGCTCCAGGTAGGCGTCGCGGTTGCGGAGCGCCTGCGCGGGGTCGGTGATGTCCTCGCCCAGCACGTCCAGGGTGATCTCCAGGCCGGCGTCGGCCAGGGAGCGGACTGCGGGGACGGTGTCGCCCAGCGTCTCGCCCGCGATGAAGCGGTCGACGACGGAGCGGGTGACCGGCGCGGCCGAGACGAGACGGCGCATTTTGTCGCTGCGCGCAGCGGCGAGGATCACGGGACCCAGCACGGGACACCTCCACGGTTCACGGATGACAGATGCCGAGCGTGCGGGGCGCGCCGGCAGGTCGAGCCACCAGAAACGTAAGTTTCACGGTACGTCGGTAGCCATCGACAGCTGTCACGCCTTCGTGTCCGGCATCTCAGACAGATGTATGAGAATGTGCCGTGACATCTGACGCAGAGGTGACCTGAGAGGAGCCGTACGGCGCATGCCAGGGGACTACGAGCAGCTGGTGGACGAGATCTCGGCGGCGCTCGGCGCACCCGCGACGCTGGAGGACCGGGACTTCCGGCTGATCGCGTTCGGCGCGCACGAGGGTGACGACGACTCGATGATGGACCCGGTACGGACCCGGTCGATCCTGCAGCGCCGGTCCACGGCGGCGGTCCGCGCCTGGTTCGAGGGGTTCGGCATCGCCCGCGCCAAATTCGCGCTGCGCATCCCGCCGGACCCGGCGGCCGGGGTCTTCAAGGGCCGCATCTGTCTGCCCGTACGCCACCGGGGCATCGTGCACGGGTACGTCTGGCTGCTGGACGACGGGCACCTCAGCAATCTGGAGCTGGGCGGGCGCGGGACGCCGCCCGATCCGCGCATCGAGCAGGCCATGGAGACCGCCGCGCGGATCGGCGCGCTGCTCGCGGCCGAGGCCCGGGCCGGTGCCGAACTGGGCGATCTGCTGCGGGAGTTGCTGCTGAGCGGAGGGTCCGAGCGACAGGCGGCGGCGGACGCGCTACGGGATGCGTTGCGGCCGGGTGCGGCCGAGGCGCCGCTCGCGCTGGTCGCCGTGGCGCCCTGGGACACCTCCGACACCGACGCGGCACCGCTGCCGGGGCTGCCGGGGCTGCTTGCGGCGAGCGCGATGCCGTCGTGCGCGGCCGGGTCCGGGGACGCGGGCGAGCGGCCCGGCGGGCCGCCCG
>NZ_NHSG01000369.1:0-4517 GCF_020024005.1 Streptomyces purpurogeneiscleroticus | reverse complement strand
CCCCTACCCGTCCGACGAGCGGGGGCGGGGCGGAGTTCTCGCGCGGTTCGATGTTCACTCGCAGGGAGGAAAATTTCATGGTCGCGTTGCCCCAGGTGGGGATCGGGACGGACGTACACGCCTTTGAGCAGGGGCGTGAGCTGTGGTGCGCCGGCCTGCTCTGGGACGAGGCGGCCAGCGGCGGCTACGGCCTCGCCGGGCACAGCGACGGCGACGTCGCCGCGCACGCCGCCTGCGACGCACTCTTCTCCGCTGCCGGCATCGGCGACCTCGGCGCCCACTTCGGTACGAGCCGCCCCGAGTGGTCCGGCGCCTCCGGCGTGACCCTGCTCGCCGAGGCCGCCCGCATCGTCCGCGCGGAGGGCTTCGAGATCGGCAACATCGCCGTCCAGGTCATCGGCGTACGCCCGAAGATCGGCAAGCGCCGCGAGGAGGCCCAGAAGGCCCTCTCCGAGGCGGCCGACGCCCCGGTTGCGGTCTCCGGCACCACCACCGACGGCCTCGGCCTCACGGGCCGAGCCGAGGGCCTGGCAGCCCTGGCCACGGCCTTGGTGATCCGCACGGCGTAATGCCCCGGGGCGCGGGGCCGCGCCCGGCTGCACCCACCTCGGCCGGCGCCGCCAGGGTCGGCCCGTCCGGCCCCCGCCGCCTCGTCCCCCCTGCGGGTGAACCGCCGCTGAATCCGAGCAGGACGCGAACATCCCCCGCCCCCCGTTCGTCAGACGGGGTGGGGGCCCCAAGGGCTGCGTATACGGGCGCAGCGGTGAACTCCTCGTTCCTCAAGGGGAATTCCTCGCCGTGAGGGAATTCCCCGGCCCGTACGGACGTTGGCCCGGCAGCAGTAGTCGACCGAGCCCGTTCCGTACGCTCCGCAGGAAGGAACCGCCGTGGCAGTCGAGCTCTCCGAGGCGCTCAAGAAGGTTCTCGATTCCCAGGTGCTGGTCACCGTGGCCACCATCCAGCCCGACGGCAGCCCGCAGGTCTCCCCGGTGTGGGTCAAGCGGGACGGCGACGACCTGCTGTTCTCCACGACCGAGGAACGGCGGAAGGCCGCGAACCTGCGGCGTGACCCCCGGGTGACCGTCGTCGTCCAGCCCGCCGACGACCCGTACATCTACGCCGAGATACGCGGCACAGCGGAGCTCAGCACCGACGGCGCGCAGGAGCTGCTCGACGAGCTCTCGGTGAAGTACACGGGCAAGCCGTACGCGGAGTTCAACACGAGGGCCGGCCGGGACGGCACGCGCGTGGTCGTCCGCATCAGCCCGCGGAAGATCGTCGGGCGCCTCTGACCGACCCGGTCGCGCTCCCGTCGCGTACCCCTTCCGCCCTCACCACGCATCCCCGGGCGTACCACCGCGAAGTGGCGTGGAACACCCGCGAGTATCACGCTTCTGTGTCTCCGTGGGCCATCGGGTCGCGGGGCACTGCCTCGTTCCGTCTACCCTTGATGCGTGACCATTCGCCTGTACGACACCAGCGCCCGGCAGATCCGTGACTTCACCCCGCTCACGCCGGGCTGCGTCTCGATCTACCTGTGTGGCGCGACCGTGCAGGCCGCCCCGCATATCGGGCACATCCGGTCGGGACTGAACTTCGACATCATGCGCCGCTGGTTCGAGTACCGCGGCTACGACGTGACGTTCGTGCGGAATGTCACGGACATCGACGACAAGATCATCAGGAAGTCGGCCGAGCAGGGCCGCCCCTGGTGGGCGATCGGGTACGAGAACGAGGTCGCGTTCAACACCGCGTACGACACCCTCGGCTGCCTGCGGCCGACGTACGAGCCGCGCGCGACCGGACACGTCCCCGAGATGATCGAAATGATGCGCGGCCTGATCGAGCGTGGCCACGCCTACGCCGCCGACGGCAACGTCTACTTCGACGTGCGCTCCTTCCCCGGCTATCTGGAGCTCTCCGGCCAGGAGCTGGACAAGCTGCTGCAGCCCTCCGGCGAGGGCGAGACCGGCAAGCGGGACCCGCGCGACTTCGCGATGTGGAAGGCGGCCAAGGAGGGGGAGCCCAGCTGGGAGACCCCCTGGGGCCGCGGCCGGCCCGGCTGGCACCTGGAGTGCTCGGCGATGGCCCACAAGTACCTGGGTGAGCAGTTCGACATCCACGGCGGCGGCGTCGACCTCGTCTTCCCGCACCACGAGAACGAGATCGCGCAGGCCAAGGCGTTCGGCGACGAGTTCGCGCGGTACTGGGCGCACAACGCCTGGGTCACGATGAGCGGCGAGAAGATGTCCAAGTCGCTGGGCAACTCCGTGCTCGTCTCCGAGATGGTCAAGCGCTGGCGCCCCATCGTGCTGCGCTACTACCTCGGCACCCCGCACTACCGTTCGATGATCGAGTACAGCGAGGAAGCGCTCCGCGAGGCCGAGTCCGCGTTCGCGCGCATCGAGGGCTTCGTCCAGCGCGTCGTGGAGCTGGCCGGGGGACCGGTCGAGCCCGCCGCCGAGGTGCCGCTGGCCTTCGCCGAGGCGATGGACGACGACCTGGGCGTCCCGCAGGCGCTGGCGATCGTGCACACGGCCGTCCGGCAGGGCAATTCCGCCCTGGCCGCGGACGACAAGGAAGCGGCCGTCGCCCGGCTGGCCGAGGTCCGTGCCATGCTCGGCGTGCTGGGCCTGGACCCGCTGGACGAGAAGTGGTCCGGCGGCGGCTCGGAGCGCGGCGAGGACCTGCACGGCGTCGTCGACTCCCTCGTCCGCATGGTCCTGGACCAGCGCCAGGCGGCCCGCGCCCGTAAGGACTACGCCACCGCCGACGCGATCCGCGACCAGCTCCAGCAGTCCGGGCTCGCCATCGAGGACACCCCGTCGGGGCCGCGCTGGTCACTGTCGTGACAGACGGCGACGCCCGCGCCCCGGTGGACGCGGGCGGCGCAGCCCCCGCCCCGGTCGCCCGTGCAGGGCGCCGCGGGCGACACTCATACGTATACGCAGCAGACATCCACGTCGAGAGACGTCGAGAGCAGTAAGAAACAGGTGACCCATGGCCGGCAACAGCCAGCGCAGGAACCGCCGCACGTCCAACAAGAAGGGCATGCAGGTCGGCAGCGGCGGCCAGCGCCGCCGGGGCCTGGAGGGCAAGGGCCCCACCCCGCCCGCGTCCGCCCGCAAGGGACATGTGAAGAACCGCGTCGCCAACGCGAAGGCCAAGCAGGCGGCCCACCGCCGCCCGGCCCCGCGCCGCGGCGGCGCCAAGGGCACGGCCGAGCTGGTCGTCGGCCGTAACCCGGTCGTGGAGGCGCTGCGCGAGGACATCCCCGCGACGACCCTCTACGTCCAGCAGTTCATCGACAGCGACGAGCGGGTGCGCGAGGCGCTCCAGCTCGCCGCCGACCGCGGCATGAACATCCTGGAGGCGCCGCGTCCCGAGCTGGACCGGATGACCAATGGGCTCAACCACCAGGGCCTGGTCCTGCAGATCCCGCCGTACGAGTACGCGCACCCGGAGGACCTGGCCGCGGCCGCGTTCGACGCCGGCGAGGACCCGCTGATCGTCGCACTCGACGGCGTCACGGACCCGCGCAACCTCGGTGCGGTGGTCCGTTCGGTCTCCGCGTTCGGCGGCCACGGCGTGGTCGTACCGGAGCGCCGCGCGGCCGGCATGACGGCGGGTGCGTGGAAGACCTCCGCCGGTACCGCAGCGCGCACGCCGGTCGCGCGCGCCACCAACCTCACCCGCACGCTGGAGTCGTACCAGAAGGCCAACATGATCGTCGTGGGCCTGGCGGCCGACGGCGAGGTCGAGCTGCAGGACCTGGAGCCGCTGGACGGCCCGGTCGTCATCGTCGTCGGCAGCGAGGGCAAGGGCCTCTCGCGCCTGGTCGGCGAGACCTGTGACGTGCGCGTCCGCATCCCGATGCCGGGCGGCGCCGAGTCGCTGAACGCGGGCGTCGCCGCGGGCGTCGTCCTGTGGGAGGCGGCCCGCCGCCGGGCCTGACGCCACATAGGTGCGCTTCGCGGGGGCGGGCGGTTGCCCGCCCCCGCGTGCGTTGCCCCTCCGGCCGCCCCTCCGCGTGCGTTGCCTTTCCGGCCGCTGCCCGCGTGCGTTGCCTCCCGGCCGCTCCCCGCGTGCACAGCCCCTCCGGCCGTCCTCGGTCCGGTCGCATACCGGGCCGACGGAGCTCGGGAACCGGGCCGGCACCCGGCGATAACCCCGGGCAGAACATCACCCTCCGTACAACCCGGGAAGTTTTGACGGGTCTCGGACAGATCGACGCGGTCAAGGCAGTGTCTTAAACGCTGGTCACTCGGTTAGATGAGCGTGGACACCAGAACACCCCGCACGCCTACGGGGGGACGCTCGCCGGGCTTCGATGACGAGCCGGTACTGAGCTCGGTCAAGGTGCCGTGCGACCCCGCGCAGGTCATCGTCAATCACGCCAGCTTCCGCGTGCAGCTCGCGGCCCCCGTGTCGGCGGGCGCCGCGCGGGGTGCCACGGCCGGCGCCGCGTCCGGCCCGGGTACCGCCGCTGCCGGCTCCGGCGCCGCGGCGTCCGGGCC